>NZ_VILC01000037.1:49805-82577 GCF_009712065.1 Aphanizomenon sp. UHCC 0183
TATGGCTTGCGCCACGCTACGCTATCAGACAATTTAATTACCGTCACGTCAATTTTTCTAATGTTGCGTAGTCTATGCTAAATATCCCAACCCCAAACAACCAAATTATGAAAACTAGAACTAATCAAATTCTTCTATCTATCAGGGTAAGCTTATTTGGCTTGATTGCTTTCACTCCTAGCATCAGTATTGCCCAACCAATCGCACAACTTAACAACTGGGAATTTCACCCCAAATCCCAGCAATTAAAAATTAGTCTCTCCGCAACTGCAACACCCCAATATTTCCAACTGATGCAACCACCACGAATAGTTCTCGATTTGCCTAACACCAAATTGGGTAAAGTCCTCACTCAAAAAGAATATTCAGGCGCAATTCAGAGAATTCGTATCTCTCAACTTAACGCCAATATTACCCGCATAGTCCTTGACCTCGCACCAGGAACTCAATTACAAACCAATCAAATACAACTTCAACCTCTTTCTCGACAAAAACCCACGCGCTGGGTCTTAAATCCTCATATTACCTTTTCTCCTGCTAACAGTCTCTTAACCACACCCTCCACTAGCCTACCACCATCCACAAATCTCACCACTAACTCCCAACAACCCTTAATCACCGTCCCACCCCTAAATTCTCAAAACCCCTCACCCATAATCAATTCCCCCCTTCCTCCCGCAATGTTGCCCACACCTGAAGAAAACAAAAATAGTTCCCCAAATAACCCTAAAGAAATTCCCATTATTGAATTTGGTCAACCTTTACCCAGCCAAAAATTTTAGATTTAGGGACTTCCAAGAAATAAATTATCCTGATTAACGAACCACGGAGGCGCAGAGGACACAGAGGAATAAGGGTTTGAGAGATTTTTGCGTTAGGTGGTTTATCGGTTGTCAAGAGATTGCTTCCTTTCACTCGCAATGACAACTCATGCAGCACAGGTTTATTAGAGACTTCCAATCAAAAAAATATCCCAAAATTTCTTGTGGTGCGGGACGAATTGCCCGCTAATCATCAAGGACGGGCAAGGATGCCCATCCCACAAAATTGGGTAATTTATTTTTTGGTGTTCTCTTACAGATTTATCTACTGGTTTCTCAACCCAAAAATTTGTAACAATAGAAATCAGCAGGTTATTTTCCTCAGTTCCAATATTTTTTGGTAGTTTTTAGACATGAGTAATACCAGTAATTTTCGTGAAGCTTTCCGTGAGGCGAGAACTCATGGACTTGTTGGACCTAATGTCATCGCTAACGCCCTCCCCTATGTCGGCGCTGGATTGGTGCTGACAGCATTGGGAACTTATGGTGGTTTAGGCATTATCCGCACTAACCCTGGACTCTTTTTTCCTACCTTCATTGGGGCGGTAATTCTCGAATTAATTTTGTTCTTCGTTGCCCAAAATGTCGCATCCAAAGGTAACAAAGCCCTAGCTTTACCTCTATTGGGTATTTACAGTCTACTATCTGGATACACATTGAGTGGCTTGGTATTTGTGGCTTTGAGAACCCAAGGGGTAGGTATTCAAGGTATTGGTATTGCTGCTCTTAGTTGTGGAATCACCTTCATTGCTGCCCGAAAAATCGGTTCTAATCTTTCGGAAGCAGATGGGATGGCGTTGACAAAAACCGTTAGTTTGGGCATTGTTGCCTTATTGGTGGTTTGTCTTCTCCAATTTGCCTTTGCCTTGTTTGGTGTTTACACACCCAGTTGGTTAGAAATTGGTATCTCTGGTATAGGTGTATTTCTCTTCGCTGGAGCATCAGTAGTTGATTTCTACATCTTGCCTCGCACTTATCGCAATGATGAATATTTGCCAGCAGCTTTGTCAATGTACCTTACCTACATCAACTTATTCGTTTTTATCTTACGCTTGCTTATTGCTATCAATGGTCGTGATTAAGTATATTTAGGCTGAGAAAACTCAAACTTGTCAGGAAAGAGGAAAAGGGAAAAGGGAAAGAAAAATCTTTAACCTTCTTCCTCCTGACTCCTGACTCCTGACTCGGTGACTATATTTAAAATCTTTCCGTATCTTGAGGACTTCCCACAGCCCCCGGTTGAGATAAAAAGAAATTTTGAGCCGATTCATTTTGATAAATACATCTAATATCTGGCTTTTCACTATTTAAGTCCCCTGTAAACCCAAAGGTATTGAGACGATTCTTACATTCTCTTACCTGGTCTGATGTTACAAGTTTTTTATTTTCTAAAATAGCCCAGTTATTTTGACGAATAACACATCCAGGACGGATATTTGGCTGGGCAACAAAGACATTAAAGGGATTAAGAGTTACAAAGAGTCTGGCATCCATTACCATTGCACTAGATCCATACTGCACACAAATCTCAGGATTTGGCGCTCTAGTATCAATGAACTCACGGGAAGCCACATTTGATGAACTCAATGTAGTTGTCGAACTAAACGCAATCCCAATCCCAATTCCCAAAATCAGCACCGCTCCAAAAATGGCAATGGTGACGAAGTTAAACACCGGGGATTGGAACATAGAGGGTTTAGACGGATTAGTTGGTCTATTATTAGCAGATTTACGTCTCATTTTCGCTTTATTACCTTCGTCCCAAGAGTGGTTTTTTAATTTCTCCCTTATTCAGTATGCCGATCCTTGAAGATAATTATCCCCTATTTTCAATTTTAAGGAAAATATAAAATAAAAAAAGCCCGCATTAGCGGACTTCCTAGCTTTAAAAAATCTACCGACTATTTTGCATTCTGACTCTTAGAAGTGTAATAAACCTTACTACCTGTATCTGGAACAAAATGACAACCAATAGCGGAATTCCACAAAGACTTCCAAACTGGTTCTTTCGATTCATGGAAATACTCACCCATAATTGGTTTAATTGCCTCAGTCGCTTTCAACAAATTGTAATGAGGCATATTCAAGAAAATGTGGTGAGCAACATGAGTACCGATATCATGATGAATGTGGTTAAAAATCCCATAATCTCGGTCAACACTAGAAATTGCCCCTTTCAGGAAAGTCCATTCTTCCCCACGATACCAAGGAATTCCGGGTTCAGTGTGGTGTAAGAAAGTCACCAAATCTAACCAAATGATAAAGACAATATAAGGGCCAGCGTAGTATTTTAACAACCACATCCAACCATATTGATAAGTGAATAAACCTAACACAGCCACCATACTAATCCAAAGGGTGGTGCTGGTGATAATGTCCCATTTTTCTGAAGGCTTAAACAGCGGGCTGCTGGGTGAAAAGTGAGAACCTTCTTTACCAGGAGAACGCTTGAATAAATAAACTGGATAAGCCAATAAGAACAGATAAAAACGCCCTATTCTTTGCGCTAAAGGCATCTCATCATACTCTGATTCAGAGACAGGATACCAGCTTTCATCATTCTCTAAACTGCCTGTATTTTTGTGGTGAGTTCTGTGGCTAATTCTCCAACCATGATAAGGAACAAGAATGAAAGTATGGGTAATATGACCAACTAGATCATTTAACCACTTATACTTAGAAAAAGATTGGTGTCCGCAGTCATGACCAACTACAAACAAAGCCCAAAACATCGTTCCTTGCATTACCCAAAAAATTGGCCAGAAATACCAAGAATCTAGGTAATTGGCAACTGCATACAGCAGTCCCACAATCAGAACATCACGAAAGAAATAATAAAGCGATTTAGTCACACTAGGCTGAAAACATTCAGCGGGAATAGCAGCTTTTAAATCCTGAAGAGTAAAAGGTAACTTTTCTTTACCTTCACCAGGTTGGGAACTAGGGTCTTGATTAAACTGGATTGTATCTAATTGCACTGGATTGGTTGATTGTAAATTATCAATTAACTGTGAGGTAATATTTAGTTACCACTGGAATTTAAACAGAGAAATATTGGCAATTTTACTCAACATTCGTGGTTAATTGCCAAACTAAAGGAACTGGTGATGAAAGTACAAGTAAGCAATTAACAAATTTATACTTTCTAAATTCATTCCTAATTATTTCGCTGCCCGGTATGCGTCAAAAGTAGTATAACCAATATCAGTTTTGTAGAGTTGACATTGATTAGTGATTTCTTTCATCAAATTCCAAGAGAACTTATATTCATCATGGAGATAAGTACCCCAATTTCCTTTGATGCTACTGTAAGCCAACCGTAAATTATAGGAAGGAATAGCAGTAGAAATATGATGGGGAACATGAACATTAATATCGTGACAAAGAACTTCTACCCACTGAGGGTAATCACAATGAATTGTCCCAAATAACTGTGCTAAGGCTTCATTCCATTTATCAGCAGTTGAAAAAGGAACATCTGGAAGAGTGTGGTGAACAATAGTGAAGGTACTCATCCAGAAATGGTAAACCATCCAGGGAATAAACCAGAATTTAACAAAGCCCCAAACACCAGTTGTAATAATCAAAGTTGGGAAAACAATAGCGGCAAAAGCTGCAACTACAGCCACAGAAAGTTTGACACTAGCTTGGTCTTTTTTCTGAAAATTGCGCCAATCAAAATGCACAACTGCCCAATGGCCAATAGAACCTACCCACCAGAGACGTTGACGCATAAACAACTCAAAGGCAGATTGTCTATTCTTAGACCAACCTGCAAAAACCTCTGTTCTAATAGGATGCCAAGCGTTGTCTTCGTCTAGCTTGTTAGTATGTTTATGGTGATGATTATGTTTAATCCGCCAGCTATGAAAAGGGTAAATCAAGAACATCATGAAAAAATGTCCCACTAAATCATTTACCCAGCGACGGTTTGCAAATGAACGATGACCACAATCGTGACCAATAACAAAAAAACCTGTTAAAGCAGTTCCTGTAAAAATCCAAGCTAGGGGTAAAAGAAACCAAGGGGAAATTGCGATGAAATAATAGCCCAATGCAGCCATAGATAAACTGAGAATTACAGTTGTCCAGGCTTTGCGGCTATTTTTCTGGAAACATTCCTTGGGCAGACTTTTGATAATATGCTTTAGTTTTATTTGGTCTTTGCCCAGGTCTGTGGAGACCGTTATTTCCTGACTTTTGATGATTGATGTAGTCATGAATACCTGAAAAACAACAGACTGCAACACAACGTTACTAAAAAACGTAACTTGCTGCAAAGTTTTGTAACATTAATTTCTGAGATTATAGCAACTTAACAACCACTTAGGATAGTTAGTTAGCAATTAAAATTTAAAAATTTTAAATTGCCCCATTTGCACACAAAAAGTCAATAGTTTCCAGCCAAAGATTGACTATAAAACTATTGACTTTGAGCATGAAATCTGTATTATGCCTTTCTCTCTGCCAGTTTCACATTTGTTGCTAGACCCAGTAATTGCAATAACTGAATTGTCATCCAAGTCATATCAATTTCCCACCATTCCAAACCATGACGAGCAGAGTATTGAAAAGCATGGTGGTTATTATGCCAACCTTCGCCAAATACAAGAATAGCAACCCACCAACAATTAGTTGATCTGTCACCAGAATCATAAGAGCGGTATCCGAATTTATGAGTAGCACTATTTACCAACCAAGTACAGTGATAAACCCAGATAATGCGGACAAAAATTCCCCAGACCACCATTGGCCATCCGCCTATGAAGTATAAGACCAAGCCCAAAGCAATTTGTAAGAAAATGAAATATTTCTGTAAAAACTGATAAACTGGGTCATCAATAATGTCTTTAGTGAAGCGAGGAACTTGATCGTGAGCGGGAGCGAAATGAATCATCCAACCCATGTGACTCCACCAGAAACCTTGATTTGAATCATGGGGATCAGATTCAGTATCGGAATGTAAGTGGTGAATTCGATGTGTACCCACCCATTCGATGGGACCACCTTCACAAGAAAGTGTGCCAAAAATCACCAAGACATACTCTAACCATTTGGGTGTTTGAAAGCTACGGTGAGTAACAAGACGGTGATATCCCAAAGTAATACCTAAACCTCCAGTTACCCAGTAGAGCAATAAAGCCACACCAACTGCCTGCCAGCTAAAATTGCTAGGAACTAGGGCAAAGAGAGCGCCGACGTGCAATGCAACGAAAAATAGGGTATTGACCCAGTTAATGTGAGGTTTAGAAGTAGCAATTGTCATGCAGTAACCTGAATAGAAATTGTTCAGCCTAGTCTGCGCGATCCTAAAATCCGCATATCTATTTTATGTTTTTGAATGAGGAAACGATGAACAGCTTTGAACAGCTGCGGGAAGCAGAACAGGCGCTATTAGAAATTTTTTCTGGTATTGACGCTCAGGTCAAGCATAATCTTAAACGAGTATTAGATGCCTTTCGTCATCACCGAGTAGGCGCACACCATTTTGCAGGCGTAAGTGGCTACGGACACGATGATTTAGGACGAGAAACCTTAGATAAAGTTTTTGCCCAAGTGATGGGTGCTGAATCTGCGGTGGTGCGAGTGCAGTTTGTTTCGGGAACTCATGCGATCGCTTGTGCGCTGTACGGTGTTCTTCGTCCTGGGGATGAAATGTTAGCAGTAGTCGGTTCTCCCTACGATACTTTGGAAGAGGTAATTGGCTTGAGAGGACAAGGCCAAGGTTCTCTTATTGATTTTGGCATAAAATACCGCCAATTGGAATTAACTGATCAAGGAAAAATAGATTGGCAAAACTTAAGCACTAGCATTACTGACAACACAAAGTTAGTATTGATTCAACGTTCCTGCGGATATTCATGGCGACCAAGCCTTTCCATAGCCGACATAGAGAAAATTGTTTACATAGTCAAACAGCAAAATCCTCACACAGTTTGTTTCGTAGACAACTGCTACGGCGAATTCATAGAAACCCAAGAACCAACCCATATTGGTGCTGACTTAATGGCTGGTTCATTGATTAAAAATCCTGGGGGTACAGTCGTGAGTGCAGGTGGTTATATAGCCGGACGAGCAGACCTAGTAGAAGCCGCCGCTTGTAGACTGACAGCCCCCGGAATTGGTAGCGAAGGCGGAGCAACCTTTGATCAAAATCGCCTGTTATTCCAAGGATTATTTTTAGCCCCGCAGATGGTAGGGGAAGCGATGAAAGGAACATACCTAACAGGTTATGTATTTGACAAACTGGGTTATCCAGTTAACCCCCCACCATTAGCACCCAGAGGAGATGTGATTCAAGCCATTAAACTGGGTTCAGCCAAAAAACTGATCGCCTTCTGCAAAGCCATACAGCAGCATTCCCCCATCGGTTCTTACCTGGAACCCATACCCGACGATATGCCAGGCTACGAAAGCCAAGTAGTCATGGCTGGGGGGACATTTATCGAAGGGAGTACCTTGGAATTATCGGCAGATGGTCCATTGCGAGAACCTTATGTGGTTTATTGCCAAGGGGGGACTCATTGGACTCATGTATCTCTTGCTTTACAAGCGGCTATTGAGGCAGTAGGGACTTTATGAGGTAAGATTTTTGCACGCAGAGACGCAGAGGCGCAGAGAGATGATTGAGAATGAGATTTCGGGAGTTATTGTTGATGTGGCTTACAAGGTTCACACTACTTTGGGACCTGGTTTGTTGGAGTCGGTATATGAGACGGTGATAGATGTTGAATTGAGAAGGCGAAAGTTGGAGGTGAGAAGACAGGTAATTATTCCCATCATCTATGATGGTGTGGTTTTGGAGGAAGGTTTCCGGGCTGATTTGATAGTTGAAGACAAGGTGATTGTCGAACTCAAATCAGTGGAAAATCTCCATCCTGTACATAAAAAGCAGCTATTAACCTATCTACGTCTTGCTGATAAAAAAGTCGGACTACTAATCAACTTTAACGTCCCACTCATCAAAGACGGTATCACACGCATAGTCAACAAACTCTAAAAACTCTCCGCGCCTCTGCGCCTCTGCGTGAGCCATCATTTCGGTAACTTATACTGCCCCACTATCCGCTTCGCAAACTCTGGTACATGAGATTCCAACTTCTCCCCATGATTCCGCTTCACATACAGATAATTTCTCGCAAAGTGGGAATCTATGGAAAATCTCGCGTATTCCAGTCCTTTGGGTCCGATTTTATCTATGACTACTCCCATTAATTTCGCTGCCCACATGGGTAATGTCACTGCTTGATCATAAGCTGGTATGCTTTGCTGTACTGCTGGTTTCCGGTTTCCTTGGGACATGACTGGTTGGGTGTGGAGTTGGTCTTTGACGAGTTCGAGCATTTCTTTGCCTGTATCGTTTCTGACTACTATCCATTGCCATTGGTAGGGTGCGCCCATATACCCAACGACGATATCAGCGAGGGAGTTGACGTAATCGAAGCAACTCATACATGATGGGGCGAAGATGTCTTTGAGGACGTTGGTTTTTAAGCCGAAGAAGGGGACTGTTTCTTCTGAACCGTCTTCGTGTTTGAAGTGGACTCGGAAGTCTTGCATAAATTCGTAGCTGACTACTGTTTGGGGGGAACGGCTGGTTGTTTCTAGGAATTTTTGCAGTCCGGCGCGAGTAACGTTATCTACGCATGGTGTTCCCAGTACGTAGAGTTTTTCTAAGCCGAGTTTTTTCTCTACGGCTCGTAATGCTTGGATTTGACAACCTACTCCGATGACTAATAACCTCTTCATTCCTGATTTTTCTATCTCTTCTAATACAGAAAGATTGGGGGATAGGGTAGGTTTATTGACTTTGGCTGCTAGTATTTCTTCGGCTGTGCGGGCGATAATGGGCATGGGTTGAAAGCGGTCTTCTTTAGTGTTTTGGACACAGACTACCCCTTCTACTAAGCCACGATTGAGCATTTCTATGGCTATACTGCTAACTATTCCTGTCCATTGTGCGCCTTCTATGGGTTGTTGTTTTCTGGCGGACATCATTTCTTGGTGTACGCCAAAATATAGTTCGTTTTCGTCTTCTAGGTTGCGGGGGCGGTTATGGGTGGTGGTTTCTAGTTCGTCTATTCTTTGGGTAATGAAGGCGCAGGCTTCTTTGACGTAGTGGATGTAGTAGGTGTCGCATAGTCCGCATTCGCTACATAGTTCTTTGGCGGGGCGCACGCTTCCGGGTTTGAGGGCTTTGGCTTTTTTGTGTTTGCTAGAATCTATGGAGGTCATATATTTTGATTGTTTTACTCAAATATCGCTTTTATTACCTTACCGTTACAGGCTATGAACTTGAAAATAGAGATTGAACAAGAGGAAGATGGACGCTTTATTGCGGAAGTGATTGATTTTCCCGGTGTGTTGGCTTATGGAAACACAAGACAGGAGGCGGTGGCTAAGGTTCAGGCTTTGGCTTTGCGTGTTTTGGCTGATAAACTGGAACATGGGGAAGTAAAACCAGATTTATTTAGTGTTTCTTTTGCAGCAGCATGAGTCAATGGTCTAGTCAAAAAGCAAAGCGCGTTTTAGCTGCTTTGTTACGTATTGGGTGGAAAATCAAACGTCAATCGGGTTCACACAAAATTCTGTCACATCCTGATTGGGCTGATTTTGTCTTTGCTTTTCATGATAATGAAGAGATTGGTCCGAGAATGTTAGCAAGAATCAGTAAACTTACTGCTTTAACTCCTGATGATTTGTGATATGGATTTATTTGTAATTGTGTGCATTTTATAGTTATTGATAAAGAAATTGACATTCTCAAGCCTTCTAACTTAGAATTTAGCTTGTTATTTTATTAACCTCTTACAAATGAAAGATAACATTTTTGACTTTCTGAAGGGATACAGTGCAGAAGATATTAGTGAAAGAGTTTCCTTGTACAAGTTATTTGGCGGATTCTTGTTTGCATTTGCACTTTTCTATGCAGCGTTTTGGTTTGTTCCGCACTCAGATACTGTCAATGACATTTTTGGAATGAAAATTAGTAACGCATTCGGAAGTCTTGTATTAGCTACTGTTACTTGTATCATAGTAATACTATTTGTCGGTAAGAAGAACCAGTCTAATCCATAAAATTTATCCACTTATGAATTTTTTCTTAATCAGCCTTCGGTTAATTTATTGAGGGTTTTTTGCTGTTAATATACATCTTCCATTATCCCACAAAACCGCCTGAGAATTAATTCTCAGTCTCATAGCGAAAGTCTGTTAAAACAGACTGAATAAATATCAATCTTGATTCAGTTTTAGCTGAATTTTGCTATTAGCGTAATTTCTTGGCGGTGGTGATATCATTTAAAAAATGTATTAAAATAAAAGAAATAACATGAAATGGCCTCAGCATTTTCCTGAAAATTGCCCTTCTGAAGCTGCTCAACCAATTTCAGGAACTATTTAGAGGATGTTTGAAAAGTGGTATTCCGTAATTTTCATCACATTGCTACCCCCCTTTCCCCTTGTAAAGGTGGGAAACAATAAAAATCCAGTTCCCTCCCCTTTACAAGGGGAGGGTTAGGGTGGGGTAAAAAATATTTGATACATCAACCATAACTTTCCAAACACCCTCTTACCGTCTGGTAGATAATAACCCTCCTACATCTGATGATTTTAGATCATGGCGTGAACAAAATATAGATCAACTTTGTCCTAAAAACATCACAGAATGTCAAACTTGTGGACTCTCAGTTTTTACCTCAGAAGCAGGAGTTTGTAATGCTCGTAATAAAATTCCTGCACTTCGCAAAAAACAAGTAGCATTAGGATATGGAAATTCTGATTTAGGAGTAATGTTAAACACACCTTCCAGAAAAACAGGTAATGATCATCATACTTGGTGGTTTCCAGCTAATCAAGAACCTTGGCGAAATTTTGAAATTGTTAATATTACTTCTCCTGACTAAACATGAGGTTTATCTATGAAATTACTACCACAATACCCACCGCTAGTAAACCTAGAAATTATTGAAATCTATGAATATTATGATTTTCCCTGTTTATTTAGCTGTCAAAATGCTTCAGGACAGATTTTTTTAGCTGTTTGGATAGATGAAACACCAGATCATAAAACTTGGCTTTATTCTCCTATGTCAAAAGGAAGATTAAAAAGTATTCGTTCTGGTAATATTGATTTATATGATGCTTTTAGAAAATCAGAAGATGGTTTTATTTATCAAGCTATAATTCCTGAAAATGATAATTGGGATGTTGTAGAAATTATATTTTGTGAAAATCTCAGTGATGAATGTTTACCTGTATCTGGGGAAACTATTGATTTTTCCGATGCAGCTTTTCCTCTGGAAAATAAGGAAAAAATCAAGATTTAATTTAAAAATACAAGTATCTATAAAAACTACAAAACTCAATTAAAAACTATCTGATAAGAATCTTTATGCTTACAGCAGATATAGAATTTTGGTTAGCATTAGCAAATCTTAAATACTAAAACAGTCAATCTATTGAATTGGATTTTCTGGACGCAAAGATATTAAGTTTTGCAGATTTTTGAATTATTTGTTAATCAAACTTCAAATTTGTTTACAAAATCGTCTGAAACCGCTTTAATAACGCTATTTTTTGGTTTGTAACAGTTAATTGATATTTGTTGTCAAAATCATTGTTTTAGTTAGACTCTAAGAATACAACAAAGCAATTATTCTTATGAACGCTATTTCTAACCTCAATTTGAAAAAGTCAACTTGGCAAACAGCCATTCTCTTAACTCTGGGCTTTTGGCTGAGTGCTAGTCTGGTGTTAGATTGGGTAATTATGCCTAGTCTTGCTGTTGCTGGGATGATGAATGAGGCAAATTTTTCTACAGTCGGTTATGTGGTTTTTGGGAATTTTAATCGCTTAGAATTATTGTCTGCTGCTGTGGTTTTAACTGCTGTGTTAGCTATTAGCAAAACTCAATCTAATTGGCGTTTGGGTATCATTGCTTTATCTGGACTTCTGTTAATAATCGTATTTCTAGATACTTATTTCCTAACTCCCCAAATGTGCGCTCTGGGGGCTAATTTTAGCTTACTCCCTCGTTATTCAATGCCACCAACAATGAATTTATTGCACGGCGGTTATTTTCTGTTGGAAGTCTTGAAGGTGGTCGGAGGGGGTGTGCTTTTAAATTGGTGTTGGCGGGAAGCTTAAAGTCAGAGTTTTTTGCTTTTTGAATTATTCCTCGTCACTGTTGGGTAATAATAGACGGATGGCGAGGATGGCAAAACCGATGGCTGCGATCGCTTTTAAAATGCGTGTAGGTAAAAATTGGGACACTGCACCACCAGCCAATGCGCCCAGGAGACTTGTTAATACTAAAGCGCCCGCTGTACCAAAAAATATAGCTTTTCGAGATTGTCCCTGTCCAGAAAGTGCGATCGCTGCTAACTGACTTTTATCACCCAATTCTGATAAAAACACTGTTACAAAGCTTAGTCCTAAAAGATGCCAGTTCATAATTCCCTAATTCACAATATTTATAAGTATTAACCCTGAATCACATCCCACACCAGCATCAGAGAAATTAACAGCAACATCACCCCGGCTGATTTCTCGACGGTTTTCGGGCTGAGTTTTGTGGATATCCAACCACCTAACAATACTCCCAGTAAGCTAGTAGTAATTAATGCTACTGCTGAACCTAGAAAAACTACCCAGGGGGCATGGGATTCTGCACTCATTAATAAGGTGGAAAGTTGGGTTTTATCACCAATTTCTGCGAGAAAAATTGTGATAAAGGTTGTCCCAAAGACCATAAATACAGATTCTTTCGGTTGGGGATGATCCTTAACTATAGTCTGATGTAACTGGCTTTCAGTTTCCGATAATTGGGAAATGCTGACAGGTGGAGTATCAAGTTTCACAGGCGCTAATATTGTCTCTAGGTTGTTTTCATATTCTTTTCATTTTCTCATATTGTTGTCATAAATTGCAACTGGATTTCTCAAAAACCGACAGCTTGATCAAAACGGATTTGTTCTAAACTGCGATCGCTCTGCTTATATACTGCAAACGGTTCATAGTTTAACCAAATATGAAACCCCTCTCCAAACCTCTCCCTCCCCTACAAGGGAGGGAAAAGGAGCAGCTTTTATAATTGGAGAGGCTTTGAAGCTTGTTCTTTGTATGATAAACAAGTCCAGTTTCTAGCCGTTTTGAGTATACTCGTCAAGAGGCAATATCAAGCAAATAGCAGTATTTATTTTTTGCATAAAGACTATTGATGAGAATACGCGCTTAATTAATGATATTAAAAAGTAATCTAAAACAAAATCTCTGATCATAACTTTGAGTGGTAAAATACCCGATATAGAGCGAATTGAAGATATTCATCTCAGAAGTTCTTTTAGATTCTCTATATAATTGCTTGTTAAGAAAAGTAAGAAGTATGAAAATACAGAGTTTTAAATTCAGTAACAATAAAGAAAATTGGCACATTGAGGAAGTTAAATTTGAGGATCTAAATTTACTTGTCGGTGGTTCTGGAGTTGGAAAGACAAGAATTTTAAAGGCACTTGAATTGATTCGTGATGTTGCATTAGGTAGTAATCGTAATTTAGATAATTTGGAATGGAGTATCAATTTTTCTCATTTAGGACAAAATTATAGGTGGGAGTTAAAAAGTTCCTCAACCAAAAAAGAAGAAATATCTCTAAATGTAAATGAGTCAAAACAGACTGAAATTGTTTATGAAAAACTAGTTAGATATGATGATGATTCTGAACTGGAGATACTTATCCGTACTATTTCAGATTCAAAATTCAATAACAAAGATTTGCCTAAATTGAAAAGAACTCAAAGTGCAATTACTCTTTTTTCAGAAGAAGATTTAATTATTCCAGTCGATCAAGCATTTAAGCAATTAATATTCAATTTTGAAACTTCCCAACGGGTTATGTTTAGGATTGATTCCGATATTCTCACTACATATTTAGATGAAGAAGCAATAAACCCACCAAGTCTTTTTAAATATGTTTTTGCGGATGTTCCAGCAATTATAAAGGCTTTTTATTTACAGAAATTTCTTCCAGATGTTTTCCATGAAATTAAAGAGTATTATATTGATATTTTTTCAAAAGTTAACAATTTCAGAGTTAGTAGTGAGAGAAATTCAGATGTTGATTTTTTGCTATCCTTTGAAATTCAAGAAAATGGTTTAGAAGACTGGATTCCTCAAGAGCGAATTTCATCAGGGATGTTTCGTACTTTAATTTTTTTAATTGAAGTAATTACTGCTCCTGAAGAGTCAGTAATTTTAATTGATGAATTTGAGAACAGTTTAGGAATTAACTGTATGGCTGAACTAACAAATTTTATCCTTGATAAATCCCCAGATGTACAGTTTATACTTACTAGTCATCATCCATATATTATCAATAATATTCCTTGGAAAACTTGGCAAATAGTTAGTAAATCTGGAAATAAAGTCAAAGTTAGAAAAGCTTCTGACATTCCAGCACTTGATACAGCTTCTAGCTTGGATAAATTTACTCAGTTGATTAATTTACTTAACTGGGAGGAAATTTCTGAGTGAATCTTTTATTTTTAGTTGAGGGTGGAGAGACTGAGCCAAGGGTATATAGGGCATGGTTAAAACATTTATTTCCCAGGTTGACTTTTGTGCTTACTCCTGAAGAGATGACAATTAATACTTGTCGAATTATTGCAGGTAATGGCTATCCGAGTATGGTTAGTAGACAGAATAACAATTCAGAAGTTTCTCGACTGGAAGCCTGTCTAATTGATATAGAAAGATTCGGCAATGTCAACCATTTTTTTATATGTATTGACTCTGAAGACCATTCTTATACTGCTCGTTTTCATGAACTTAAATCTAAACTTGATGATCTAAAGTCAGGCTACAATATAGATAGTTCAAAAACAGAGATTCACATAATAATTCAGCATTGCTGTTTTGAAACCTGGGCATTAGGTAATGCAGAAATTCCTAACGAATATCCTTTACTTAGAAGTTCCAAAATTTTATCAGATTTCCAAGCATACTATGATGTTTTAGTCAATGATCCTGAAGAAATGTCCTGCTGTCCAACTGGACGTACTTTTAGCACGAAAGCGCGATTTCATAAACACTATCTACAAGAATATCTCGGACAGTTTGGTTTGTTTTATAGTAAGAAAAATCCAAAGGTTGTAGAGGATAAAAAGTATCTAGATGCGTTAAAAAAGCGATGTGAATCAATGAATCATTTATCTAGCTTGAAATTATTGTTAGATATATGGGATCGCATAGAAACTTTGTAAGCATTAGCAAAACTTAGATACATCAATGTGAATCTCCCATTGATTACTGCGCTTAAAAACACAATGAGAGAATAATTATATGAATTAAATCACAACCCGACGGCTTGATCAAAACGGATTTGTTCTAAACTGCGATCGCCATAAACCCCCTCAATTTGCTGACGACAGCAATCAATGGCAAAATCGTTGACATCTTCCGCTTCAATTCCATACATCTCTTCAAATGTCTCTGCTACCACACGACAAAACCGGGGACGGGTGGAGTAGATTTTACATTCCCGCGCACCATGATCATAATTTACGCACCATCCCCCCTCGCCGACCATACTGAGATAAAGTTCTAAATCCGGTGGTGAAAGATACTCTTCTAAGTCTGGACGATCTGCTGGTGTTAGGTTACAGCAAGCACCACACTGAGATATACATTGCCAAGTAGCCATATTTTTAACCTTTTAATCTTCCTGTTATACCCATGTATAGTTAATCTTCCTGTTATACCCCTGTATAGGGTGATTAGGATATCAATCATGAAACTCTGACAACAAAAGGATTTTACTCCTGACTGCTGACAAAGGGCGCAGACCCTGCGCCCCTACCTCCTGCTATATTCTACTTTTTTATGACTTTTTCTATAATTTTGTGAACTAAATTAAATTTTAGATCCCCTAAACAGATATGATAAGTTGCGGGTTTTACGATTGAATTATTAAATCTTTTTAAACCATTAAAATCATTGGGAGGAAAAAATGGAGATTTTAGCTAACATCAATTGGGAAGTTGTCTTGCAGTTAACTTGCGTGGGACTAATCGTGGTTTCCGGTCCTATAGTAATCTTCGTTCTAGCATTTCGCAACGGCAACCTGTAGATTGGGTCATGGGTAATGGTTTATTTAATCACCAATTACCCATTTACAAGAATCGGGGTTTAAATCCCCGCTTAAAAAAGTTTCTAATCTTCAATTCATCGCAGAGGTAAACAAAGCCTGAATTGCAGTTTGAATAATTCCTTCATAGATGGGTTGAGACAAATCTATCCGTTCTGCATTGTCGCGGTTGAAACCTAACAGACCAAATTTATCTTCTGGTTGCATAACTAAAACTTTACCTTCAGAATTCTTAACTCTTAATTCCCTACTCATACCATTTTCATAGATTCCACAGGTATATTGACGCTGTTTATATTCAAAACTACCCCGTGTTTGATTTGATGAATTAGTGAAAAGTTCAAGAACGTGATTTGGGAGTTTTGCACCGATTAACTCCATTTCAATGGTAGTTTTACCATTAAAGTTATTTTCCCTCAATTTGTAAGCAATATCCAATCTTAATGGTAAGGGAAAATAGTCACCCCAACGCCATGCTATGCCTTTAATTTCTTGACGCTGATTGTCTATAGTTTGGGATACAGTTAATTTAATGTGACCTTTACCAACTACTTTCTGTTCAATCACTTGAACATTCGCAGTCCAAAAAATTGGATCTGAGTTATCAATACCACAGGGATGAAGAATATTTAACTGTTGGAAAAGATCCTGATTAATTTCGTGAATATTAACTTGAGTATCAATTTTCAACAGCGGTTTCAGGTGTTGAGGTTCTAAACACTGATTTGCAAATGCAGATAACCGCAATCGAAATTCTGGTAAATTCTCTGCTGGTAAAGAAAATCCCCCCGCAGCTTTGTGTCCTCCAAATTTACCTAATAAATCCCGACAAGCATCTAAAGCTGCAAATACATGAAATTCAGGAATTCCCCGGGCTGAACCCCGAATTATGCCTTCATTTTCGTAAGTTCCAATAAAGACGGGAACACCATAACGTTCTAGTAAGCGGGAAGCGACAATCCCAATTACACCATGATGCCAATTATCTTTGATAACAACTAATACGCGGTCTTTTTGTAAAGAGTTTATATATAAATCTTCAACAATAGAAATGGCTTCTTTTTCAATTTCTTCACACATTTGTTGACGTTGAACATTAGTTTGTTCACACTGGATAGCTTTGGCTAGTGCAATACTAAAATCATCGGTTGTGAGTAAATCAATGACAATTTGGGGATCACCAATTCTGCCGATAGCATTAATTCTTGGTCCCAATCGAAAACCAATATCTTCGGGTTTTAAAGATTTGGAATTTTGATTTTTTTCTGCTTCACTAGCTTGAACTCCGGCAATTTGAATTAATGCTTGTATCCCTGGTAAAGTAGATTTTGGTAATATATTTAAACCTCTTTTCACCCAGCGACGATTCACACCAGTTAAAGGGGCTAAATCGGCAATAGTTCCTAATGTAAATAGGGCTAAAAGGGGCTGCACTAAACCTTTAAGTTCTCCTAATTGCTGTGCTAAACAAACGGCTAAAATATAAGCCACACCCACACCAGCTACACCTCGATAAGGAGAGGATTCAGCGATTAGTTTCGGGTTAAGAATTGCATTGGCTGGAGGTAATATTTGGGGAATATCATGATGATCTGTGATAATGACTTTTAAACCCAATTCTCTGGCTTTGGTAATTGGTTCAACGGCAGAAATTCCGTTATCTACAGTGAGAATTAGTTTCACCCCTTCATCATGAAATTCTTGGACAATCCGGTTATTAATGCCATAACCATCGTGCATTCGACTGGGGATAGCATAATCAACATCAGCACCTAACGCGCGTAAACTGCGGAGTAGTAAAGCAGTGCTGGTCATACCATCTGCATCATAGTCGCCACAGATAGCTATTTTATCTTGATTGTTTATGGCTATTTCCAATAATTCCACACTTGCAGCTAAATCAGGAAATTCCTCCAAAGGAGAAGGTAAATTCAGAGATTCAGGATCTAAAAATATTTTTGCATCTTCTGGGTTTCTCATCCCCCGATTAATTAACAATTGGCTGATAATGGGGGAAATATTCATTAAATTTGCTAACGTTAAACTAGCTTCGGGATTTGTTGCTGCAATTTGCCAACGTTGATTGGGTAAGCGTCTAATTGATTGGTTATTGTTCATTGCCAATTTCCGTCTTTTTCATTGATCATGGCGCGTTATACTGTCGCTAACACAACCTACGTATCTTTTTTAAAATCAAATATTAGTTCTATATAGAACTCATATTGGATTCTTGAGAAAATTAGGTATTGTAGGGTGCGTCAGACTGCATAAATTCTATCAACAAACAGATTTGTAATATCTGACGCACCCTACGTATATTTTCATAAATCAAATATTATTCCTATATCTATAATACATAATTCAGTATTTTTAATTATTTATTAACAATTCTTACTACAAAACTGATAGTATCTTCATGTAGAATCTGTTTTGATACAAAACTCCAAGTACCAAGTGATTAATCATGAGAAATTGGCAGCAGAAATTATTTGTAGGCTTACTTTGTTGTGCCTTTTTAGTTTTCGGGTGGCAAAATAGAGTATTCGCAGCAGGAATTACTAACAACAATACTCCAATCCTCAAAGCAGAATTAGCCCAATTAGAAGTAACCCAAAATGTCTATGACTATCTATTGCAATATCAACCAGAAACTTATAATGTTCTCACCAAAACATTAGCAGATAGTATTGAAGATGCCAAACAACCATTAGCAGATGAAGTAGTTAATAATCTTTGGGCTTTATCTCCAAATAATCCCCAAGTAAAATCGAGATCAAATAATGGCAAAGTAGAATATTTGATGTCAACTTGGAAATACACAAGTAACCCAAATACAGATTGGCCAATAGGTGCAAAGAAATTACTACCTTATCAAACTTGGTTTACCGCAGTACCACAAGTAAAAGAATTTTGTCAAAAATATCAAGCAATTGATAGCAATATTCCTGATAATGTTGAACTCTCATTGCGGTTACAGCAGTATTTAGGATTAATCTTAAATAAATATTCCACTAAGACTCATTTTGTAGAAATGTGGGTAAAAGCCGAAGATTTAAGTAGACCATGTATTGATGGAGAAATTAACGATTCTAGTTGTAATCTTTTACCTTTACCTGTTCCTGATAGTAGTCCTGTTGTTAAGGCAATATACACCAATTCCTACACCAATGCCAAAAAAGAATATTATCCTTGGTCTGGTTTAGGTTATACTTATGACTGGGGAAATCCTCAAAGACCCCATCAAGGACCAAGTGAATTTATTATTAATCCCACTCCAGAAAAACCTGTAGAAGTGGAAGTTGTTTCTGTGACACCGACGCAAGAATATTGCCGGAATCAGATTGTACAATAAGGTTTTTGTGAAATAGGTAAAGAAACGAGAATAAAATCTAATAAAATAGCTAGACTGAAGGGATAGTCAAAATATAGGAAAATTTTGGCTAATCCCTTATTTTTTTTATGACTTCTTTCATTATTTATACTACTAATCTTGATCACTACAACTATCATCTTTAATACTGAATAGCTTAGACTGATAACTTCCCTCTCCTGAAAACGCTACACGAATACAAAAGGTATCGCTTTTTTTGAGCAATTCCACTATAGTAGTGAAAGGTTGTTTTCCTTTGCAAACAAGGTAGCAACATAACAACCAGATAATTCTTTACTTAATCAACATAACTTTGAAATGGCTGTAGGCGGACTGGATAATGTAATTGAAATTGCTCATCGGGTGTGGGGCATAGAACCACACCGCCATGTGCGTATCCCGTCAGCAAACAGCAATGAGCAACCTATACCTGTAGATGCTCTATGGACAGATTACGGTCTTCGTCCAAATTCTAATAACTTGTCCTTCATCGTTCAATCTGTTCATGAATCAGAAATAAACGCATGGAAACAGAGATTACGTTATTGGCCTGTTCGCGCAGGGTTGTTAGTCTCAGATGAAATTTATATACTTCAATATTACACTCCATCGGGCAAATTAGAAGAACGAATTGTAGATCGTGACTCTCTATACTTAGAACTAACTAGACCAGATAGCCACTTATTTAAACCAAAAGCACTGGCAGAATTTCGTACTGGTCAGCTAACATTAGCAGATATTGAAGAACCTGTTTCTGAACGGAGTTTTTCTTTTCTTCTGCGACAAAGAGCCGAATTAGATCAAGCATTTCAAACAGCAATTCAAGAGGTGCTTACAGAAATTGGTATTTTTAAAAGGAGAAATTCAAAAAGTAAAATATCTTCTCGTAACGAAATAGCAGGTCATGGAATTCGTGTAGCGATCGCATTTTTAGCAGCAAGGATTTTAGAAGACAAAGGCTTTTTTGGGACTGACTCACGGATTCCTACCGATGATCCTCGTCTTTTACTTAATCTTACAGTACCTCATGCTAATGGTTTTTTTAAGAAAGCACTTGAAGAGTCAATACCTTATCTTAGCGACAGAATATTACAGCGTTTAGCAGCTAACTTAGGTAGTCGAGTTAGTTTTGCACTGGTAGATCATCGAGATGTGGGATTGCTGTATGAACGAGCTATCAAAGAATTACCCAGTTATATTGAAGGTGAACAATGGACTGATTTACAGCGACACTATACACCAATAGCGATCGCTGAAAAAATGCTGGAATTATTACCTTTAGAAAGATTACGTCCAGAAGAACGAATAATTTTTGATCCGGCTGCTGGTTCAGGTAGTTTGCTATTAGCTGCTACATCACGTCTAGCAGGGATGATTGATATTCCTGAAAACTTAGAAGCAAGAAAATCTTATCTTGCAAATCATGTAGTGGGTAATGATTTAGATCAATATGCGGATTTAGTAACACAATTACGATATACCCTAGCAAGAGAATCACTAGGTCAAGATATTCCATTTCCATTTCCTAATAACTTTACTCATGAAAATTATGAGTTATTAAATAAAGATAATTTATATATGAAGCCGCGTGTTATTGTTGCCAATCCTCCTTTTGAAAAAGATGGCAATATTGAACGAGCAGCAGAATTTGTAAAGATAGCACTAAGTTGGTTAGATAAAGGTTCTCAATTTGCTTTTATTCTGCCTCAGTCTTTCTTGATAGGTTCAATGTACGGTATACCAAATGTACGCAAATTATTTACAGAAAAATGCCAAATTTTTGATGTTTGGCAATGTCCAGAAGGTACTGTTGGTATTAATGCTAATCAAGATATATGTGTTGTTTTAGGAAGTGTAGGAAAACCCAAAATAAAAATACCAACAATTGCACGAGCAATTTTTACTAGAGCTAAAATCAATGATACTCGTGAGAATGGTTTTCTAGGTTCAACGTGGATTTCACAATTAGATTCAAATTATGAAAGTGAAAGTTGGAAATCAGTTACAGCACCATCTATTACTATAAATGTTCCAACCATACCATTAGGAAGTCTTTTCTTTGTTTTTAATGGGGTTAAACCTGGTAATCTTGGTAAAATCTATCCACCATTAAATAAATGTCCAGAGGGTATTAAATGTAAGCTTTACTGGCGTTTAACTTGGCATGATAAAAATCGGCTTTGGGCAGATCCAGAAAGCGTGGATAAAGATCAGCGTTACCTAAGATATGGTAGACAATATCTTAATGGATCTCGCATTGAAAATGAGCCTTTATTAGACTTACCTAAAGTTTTAGTGGGTAGCGATGTTAATCGCGGAACTTCAAATCCTCTAGCAGCCCATCTTGATACTATAGGTCTGTGTCCCAATAATCATATATTTTGTATATTTCCCATTAAAGAAGCAGGTAAACATGATAAAAAATACGATCTTTGTCAAGAATGGGAAGAATGGGAAGAATGGGAAGCATTAAGCTATGAAGAACAAAAATTATGGCTTTTGGGTATTCTGGCATCAAAAATAGCAGGAGAACTTTCTTTAGAAGGTAGAAGTTCAAGAGGTATTACTAGAGATTTATTGTATCAACTACCCCTACCTTTTTCGATTGACTATAGAATAATTGAAATTACTCGTCAAATAATTGAACGGGATCAACAACATCTGGAAATTCCTAAACCAGACGAATTACGCATAAAATTAAATGAAATCGTAGAAGAATCCTATGGAAATCCTCATTGGATAGAAATTAAACGAACTGGAGAACCACCAGAATTAGAATTATGGAAATCAGAACAAACAAAACCTACATTTACAGTGCGTGGTCAAGTTTTAGAAGTTTCTCAAGATAATAGTCAAATTCACTTGTATTTGAGTGGTTTATTAGATGACAATAGAGAAAACTGGTTGCCAGTTTTACCAGAAATGCCTGGTTGGGCGCTGGATGGTACAGTTTTTAAAGCTGAACTAAGTCAGGATGTCGAAACATTTGAAGAACTTGCCCAACGTCCTTGGGCTATCAGACAATTTCGCCATACTCCTCGTCCCTATCTAACTGACGATGAGCTAAAAGAAGAATTAGGGATAGAGGAGTAAAAGTAAATTTTATGACCTGTGAATTTGTTTTTTTACCAGTTGGCAATGCTGATAGCATAATTATCTATCCTGATGGTGGTTCAGCCGTTGTAATTGACCTGCATAAAATACCTTTACTTCGTAAATGGTTTCAAAATAGAAAAGAAACTAATATCAGCAGAATATATATTACTCATGAACATCGTGATCATTTTCCATCACTTGAAGATTTAGTTACTTTTTTAGACAACTGGTTAAAAAGTGGAAAAGTAGGAAGTATTTGTCTACCTTATCAGGTATATCAACAAGCGAAGAAAAAAGTTGCTGCTAACAGAGCCGCTAACAAACGTCTGGAAGATGCTTTAGATCAACTAGCACGTTGGGAAAAAAAGAGCATTATAACTTTTATAGAAGTTACTCGCGGATCAAATCCATATTCTCAAGATTCTTTAGAAATTCATGCTTTACATCCAGGGCTTTTATATGCTCAGGATCATTTAGCTAACACTGGTAGTAAGGATAATGAAATATCGGTTGTCTTGTGTGTTAATTATGGTGATTTTACAGCATTATTTTTAGCAGATATTGAAGGTGCAGGTTTAAAAGAGTGTGCAGATTTATCAATTGCAAACCCAAATGAATTTATTGCTAATCTTGTTAAAATTCCTCATCATGGAGCATGGCCTAAAAATAGTGATGACCTTCAGAAATTGCTCGAAACAATTAATGCAGAAATAGCAGTTTTATCTGTAGGTAGCACTAATAGATATGGTCATGTTATCCCAGAATTGTTTAACTTATTGATAAACCTACAAAATGATGATTCTAAGCGATTAAAAAAGTTTGCCTGTACAGAAGTTACTCGAACCTGTATTAAATCAGCAAGCGATCTTTCAAAGATGAGTAAATCAGGTTTAGCAAAACAACAATTATGTGCAGGAGAAATTACCATTTTTGCAGAAACTTCTGGAAAATGGCAATTAAAAACTGAGACAGACCATGAAAATGTAATTTCTACATTGAAATACCCAGCGTGTAAAGGTTTTATTGATCAATACCTTGTCCATTTTTTGTAGGTCGGGTTAAGCGACAGCGCAACCCGACGCATTTGTTGGGTTATGGCTTCGCCACACTTCGTGAACGTACCTCAACCCAACCTACAAATCAAGACTTTTTTCGATTTGGACAAGGTATTGTTGATGTTGGTACATTATCTAAATAGTTATAACTCATATTCCGCACTTCACAATGTAGTATCCACCTTTTCAAGAATTATTCCTAATAAGGGTTAAATTGTTCAATATTAATACCTAAAATGATGGATAAAATATGTGTTTTATTGAACGATAAAAAATTAAATTATGGAAATATTCGCGTATTACAAAATGAAGTGCGGAAAGTGGGTTATAAGAATTTTGAATAAAATTATCACTTCCTTTCCCCCAACACCAAAGTAGAATCTGCACTGTGTCCGAATTCTTCTGGTGCATATTGAAGATGAACTTCCGCACCTGGCCAAATAAATGTTCCTGGGGTAACGGAACGAACTAAATAATGTAAACTGTAAACTCCTGGTTCTAGATGATCTGCATAGGAAATAATCCGATCCTTATGGATTGTTTTATATCCTAATTGCCAATTATCGGCTTTTGCCTGTAATGCTGGTGTCGCAGTTTGAAAACTATCATCTACAGCTTCAAATCCTGCGGGTAATGGGTCTTTTATGACTACATGATCTACAGGATGATCTGTAATTACTTCTAAACCAATATCAAATACTTGTCCAGGTTGTAAGGTTAATGGTTTATCAAAAGCATACATTCCGGTTTTTTGAATAGTTTTCTCTTCATTAACTTTACTAATTTCTCGCGTTACTCGTAAACCGTTAAATCTCCCTGGTTGATTTCCTTGTAAACGATATTTGTAAGCGACTAAATAATGCAATCTGCCTTGTCCAGATTTTTGTAACCATAAATCACTTTTACCTTGATGTAATTGATTCATAGGAATATTTATTTGTAAGTTAGGATTTTGATAGCCATTAAAACGGGTTTCTCCTAATTTCTGATTTCCTAATTTTACCGTAGTCATAAAATTAGGTGGTGTGGGTTGAAGTTGGCTATATGCAACTAAAGCTGTGAATGCCTGGGCGTTATTATAACTAGATTCCCATGTTCCTTCTCTGCGTAAATTTAGCAGACTTTGCAGTAATTTATCAATAATTTCTGGGTTGGTTTTTTGGTCAATAAATAACCGTAAAGCTTGGGCTTGGGTGACAGTGTTTGAACTCATCCAACTCCAAGTTTTGGGTAAATTCACAACTGCGGTACGTCCAGTTTCATAGATATTCTTTTGGAACTCTACCCGCATGATTTGGGCTTGATTTTGCCATTCAGGAAATTGATATAAATATCTGGCTAATTTGATTTGAGTAACTAGATCAAAATCATCACGTTGTTGATAAATATCTGACAAGAAACTATTGCGTTTATCTCCTAATTGTGCTAAGGCAATTAAAGAATTTAGTTGCAGTTGAGATTTACAAAGTTTCTGTTTACAAAAGTCATATTGTCCAGGGTTAGCGAGAACATTTTGTAAATAAGTTTTCAACCTAGAAATGATTTTACTATCCACTAAATCAGAAAAGTTTTGATTAGCTATAACTAAAGATTCTCCAGCATAAGCAGAAACCCAAGGATCTGATTTTTCTTGTCCTGGAAATGTTGCAAAACCACCGTCTGCTATTTGCAGTGTTTGTAATTGTGCTATTGCTATTTTGGCTTGTTCTTGAGGATTAAATTCTGTAAATGTCTGATTATATTTTTGGGTGAGAGTTTGCAGATTTGCAGCAATTAATAATTGACTTGCGGCTGGTTCTGCAAATGGTAAATCATTATTTTCTAAAACTTGTTTTGCAGGGGCTTTAATTGCGGGAATTAAGGTACTGGCTAATTGAATATCTAAACCTCCGGCTTCACGAAAGGTATTTTTAGCAATATTCAAGGGAATTTTTACCTGTCTTTCACTTACACCAGTTTCCACAACTTGTTCGGTAATTTCTAAAGGTTTAATTTTCAAGGGGACAGTAAAACCATCAGCAATATTATTTAATTGAGTGGTAAATGTGACTTTACCTTCGCCCAAATTACCCGCTACCATTGGGAAACGATAAGCTTGGGTTGCTGATTCGGCTTTTGGTTGTAATGAGGTGGTTTTGGGGTTATTTTCGGCGAAGTTAAGAGAACCGCTAAGTTCACCGTTAATAGTCAGATTTCCAGTGTTTGTGGTGGTGTTGGTGACGGATAAACCTGCCAAAATGCGATCGCCACTCCGGGCAAATTGTGGCAAAATAGCATTAGTTATTAATGGTTTTGTGGTGATAAATGTTGCGTCACCATTCCCAAACCGCAGATTTCCATCTGTAGCCACAACCATTATCCGCCAAGTTGTTAGATTATCGGGTAATTTAAAGGTGATTTTTGCTTTACCATTTTCATCACTAATTACCGAACCATTGTAATAAGCTAAAGCTTGAAAATCTTCACGAATCCGAGTATTTGCTAAACCATTGGAGAAACCTCCACCATAACCCCAACCTTTGGGTAAACCTGTAGCTAACGGTGCTAATTTAACATCACGACGATTATCACTAAATCGGGTAGAAATTGGTTGTTCTCCATAAACAGTATCTACCAAATTTGGCGGACGATAACCAGTTAATTGTAATACCGCTTCATTCACCACCATGACAGTAAATTGTCCTTTGGTAGCGTTTCCTTGATGATCTTTTAATTCCAGTTCTACATTTGCTTCTTTTCCAGGTTCTAAAGATTTTTCAACTGGGTTAACTTGTACCTTTAAATATTTATCTGCTAGGTTAACTTTAAAAGCTGCAAAACCAATTTTGGCTAAATTTTCTAAACTTCCCGGTTCTACTTGATTAAGTGGTTTACCTTGTCTGACTAATACCGCTTCTACTGCTGCATTAGGTAACATTTCTGGCGTAATTGTAAACTGAATTTGGGGCGCACCTCCTTTAATTTTAACTACTTGTTGATAGAGAGGTTTATCTTTAATCACCGCAAAATATAATTCTCCTTCTGGGTAGGGAGATTGAATTAAAGCTGTAGCTATGTCTCCAGGTTTAAACTCTTTTTTATTTAATTTAACCTCCAATTTATCTTTTTCTTCTCCACCCCAAAATACTTGATTTTCTCCTGTCACCCAAATTTGTAAATCTGTGGCTGTAAGTTCATCTCTACTATTACTAAAATTAGCGCGAATCCGATATGAACCTGATACAGTAGGTTTTAAATTGACTGTTTGGGGGGTATTTCTAGATGTAATATCTGTTTTCCCAACTGTCTGATATTCAAATTGATTTTGTGGAGTTTTGCTACCTTCAACAATTTTGGTGACGCTGCTATATTTCATCTGTTGTAATTCCAGATGTACCCGTTGATTTTCTAAAGCTTTTCCAGTTGCGTCAGTGACAATGAATTCTATAGGACAATCTTTGCCAGCGTCAGCGACAAAATTCGTTTTTAAACCAATTATTCGGTTACTGGGTAAAGCGGTAAAACTTTGGGAATTAGCAACAGATAAATTAGAAATATCACTAATTTGCACATCTACCCGATAAGTCATGGGGTATGGTAAATCTTTAGCTACAGTTACAGTTTGACTACTTTTCCCATTAGCATCTAATTTAGTGTTAGTTTGCAAAACATCATTCGTCACATTGGGACTTTCTTCTGGCCAAAACCATTGTCTCCCAAAACTAAATTCTTCCCAACCTTTAGGGATAAAATTAGTCTGTTGACGAGTGACAAAATATTTAGCTTCTCCCCCTTCAACTGGTGAACCAAATAAATAATTACTTCCTACCTGCACATCAATTTTGTCATCAATTACTGCAAATTCTTGATTGAGTTTTAAATCAACTTTAAAATTTGGGGGTTTAAATTCTGCTACTCGAAACTCTCCCGAAATTTCTTGTCCCTTGTTACCTTTAGCTTTAATAGTATAAAAGCCTAAAGGCTGATTTTGAGGAATTGGTAACTCTAAAGAAAATGTACTAAATTGGTTAGTTGTTTTTGTTCCTAAATCTGTATTTTGTCCATTAGGACTAACTAAAGTTAATTGATAAACGGAATTTTTATCTTCTTGAATTTTACCTTTTTCTAAATAATCTGCAAAAGCAGTAAAAGCAGCTTTTTCTCCGGGTTGATATAATTGTCTATCAGAAAAGATAATTCCTCGTGATTCTGGTTTATCAGCTTCCCAACCAGCATCAATTCCATAACCATAAGCACCACTATATTCTTCCGTTCTCGCAAATGCCCAATCTTGATTTTCACTGGCGATTACTAATAATTGTAGTCCGCTAGATTTTAATTTGGGATAACATTGTATTAATTGATTATTCTCAATGATCAAAATTCCCTTTTCATCAGTTTTTCCAGTTGCACAGGGTACAGGTTGAGGACGGGATTTTTCTGCTAATTTTGATTGATAAACTTCAATATTTACCGCTTTAACTGGTGAACCATCACTAAGATGATGAACCCGAATTAAACCCGATTCTGGAAACCATTGAGAAAAGACACCTAAATTAGTTAATTGTACCATGCCATAAGTTGTCGGTTCTTTCCACAATTGCTTACCGTCTTCTTGATATTTATGAGTTCGTGCTTGCACTCCATAAGCTAACATTCCCTGACGATTACCTAATTTTTCTTTCAGAGGAACATTGATAGTTAATGACTGATTTTGTTTACCCCTAATTTTGAAATCTTGCCATTTAGAAGGTTCGGGTAATAAATCATTAGCAGTATTTGTATAAACCAAATCTGTAGGCTTAACAATGCGATAAGCAGCTTGATATTTTGACTCTGGTAAATTAATGGTATCAATATTAATTTGCAAATCTTTATCTGTGGGGAAAATATTTAAATCTGATGGTACAGAAATATTTCCAGCCACATCACCAGTATCATATTTAATTGTGACTGGTTTACCTAAAGTTTGCCCAAATTTATCTTTAAGATTTTTCTCAATATTAATTGTATAAGTAGTAGATGGTTCTAAAGCATAGGGATTAATGCTGACAATTCTATCTTCTTCAGAAACTTGCAATACAGTATCAATATTTTTAGGTACGGGCTTAATTTTAATATTGTCCTTAACGGAATCTGCCAATAAAATGTTATTAAATTCTAACTGAGGACTACCTTTAGTAAATCTCCCATAAGTTCCCCCAGAATCTGGTTCTCCATAGGGTTTAATTCCCACAAATCCTAAAGGTGAATAAGTTGCTAATTTACTGACAAATTCTTTCTGACTGGGTAAATTACCATTAGCAGGAAGAATACCAAGAGAAAAAGTCAACCGGTAAGAAGTAGCTTTCTCTAAATTTTGCCCAGGAATAAGATTATAAACCCAATTTCTGACTGAAGGGTCAAATTTTTCAAAAGGATCTAAACTTTCTGGTGTTTCTTCCTTCGCTAATTCCACCTTAAAACCCACACCTTGGGTTTTACCTTCAGGAATTAACTGTAAATGCTTTTGGACAGAATCTAAATCTAATTCTAAATTAGAGGTAAATTGCAACTTTGGTTGTAAACCCATTGGTTCAACTACGGCTTTTTCAATCGGGTTAACTCCTGGTAAATTAGTAATTTGAATAGATTCAGTATTAAAAGTCCAAGCCAAATCTTGACTTAACCGATGATTTTTTAAATCTGCTAAACCCGCTTTAAGAGTAACCTTAACTCGCGTTGCTTTCGGTATAGCTTTATCAGCTTGAAAACCCACCATACGCGGAGTTAAAAAGCGAAATTGTCCCGGTAAAGGAGGCCAAATCGCAAATTTAGTTAATAAACTTTGCTGTTGGGGACTATCAAGACTTTCAACAGGAATTAAAGCTTCCTGAAAGCGAATCCGAATTTGACTGGTAGGTTTTGCATCTCCTAAAGGACTGATTTGTTCTATCCAATCTGGTAACTTTGGCGTAATTAATGACTCAACAGGTGGTAACTTTTCCTTACCTGGTTGAATAGTCATAAAATTACAACCAGTCATTCCAAACACGAGAGTGACAATAAACAGGAACTTAAAGATTTTTCCAATCATCATATTAAATGCAAAAAATATCAACAGCAATTAGCTACAGTGAATAAACCAATCCTAAATAAAATGTAAACAACTCTCCTCCTCTGTGTTCTCTGTGCCTCCGTGGTTCGATTAAAAAACAGGAATGATATATAGATAACTAATGTAACGTAACTATTTCCCAAAAAGCATACAATTCTTAACATTATTATGAATTTACTAACTCATTTCCTCAAAACTCTTACTCTCTGCGTCTTAGCGTCTCTGCGTGAGATAAAATCATATAAATTGCAGATAAAGCGAAACTACAAACTGAATAAAATTATTGTCCCTTGCATTTTAATCTATTTATTAATCCGATTATGTCCTTATTTTGCCCCTATTCGTAGTCTAGATATTGCCCAGAATCAATTAGCAATAGAGTTTACAGATCGTAACAATTTACCATTAGGAACTATATTAACCAGTGATCAAGAAAATACCTCAGTTGTCAAATTAAATCAAGTTTCACCACAATTCATCAAAGCAATATTAGCCGCCGAAGATGCTCATTTTTATCAACATGGGGCATTAGATTTAAAAGCAATTTTTCGAGCGATAAAAATAGCAATTGAGAATAAAAAAATTGTTTCTGGTGCTTCCACAATTACCATGCAATTGGCGAGAATGTTGGATAATTCACCGCGAACAATGACTGCAAAATTAAAAGAGGTTTGGTTATCTTGGCGATTAGCTGCGGGAATGACGAAAGATGAAATTCTTGCTGCTTATATTAATCGTTTACCTATGGGGGGAAATATTTATGGTGTAGAAGCTGCGGCGCAAATTTACTTTTCTATTCCTGCTAGTGATTTAAACTTAGCCCAAGCTTCTATTTTAGCGGCAATTCCTAATAATCCCACTTATTTTAATCCTTATCAACATCGAGAAAGATTACAGCAAAGACAGAAATATGTTTTAAATAGAATGGTACAGGAAAAATATATTTCTGATGCAGACGCGCAACTTATATATAAAGAAAAAATAATATTTCAACCCCGTCAACAGGGAATTATTGCTGCACCACATTTTCTATTTTGGTTAGCCAAACAAAACAATACACCTAATCAGGAATCATCACCTATTCGCACGACAATAAATCGCCCTTTACAGCAATTTGTGGAAGCACAAGTACAACAAGTAATTTCCTCTTTAAAGGCTAATAATGTCCATGATGCAGCAGTAGTGATAATTGACAACTCCTCTGGAGAGGTTTTAAGTTATGTTGGTTCGCCTGATTATTTTAATGATGTGAAATTAGGACGAAATGATGGAGTACAAGCTTTACGTCAACCTGGTTCTACATTAAAGCCATTTGTGTATGAATTAGCTTTAGAAAAAGGAGTAATTAATCCTCATACGATTTTGCCAGATGTACCTGCCCATTATGCAATTCCAGGAGCGAAATTATATAGTCCCACAGACTATACTAACAGCTTTCTCGGTCCGGTGAGAGTGAGAGTTGCTTTAGCAAATTCTTTAAATGTACCTGCGGTAAAGGTATTAGAAAAAGTGGGTGTTGAAACTTTTTTAAATCGCTTACATGAGTTGGGTTTTGCACATTTAAATCAAGATGCTGAATATTACGGTTTGGGTTTAACTTTGGGTAGCGGTGAGGTGAACTTGTGGGAACTAGCTAGGGCTTATTTAACTATGGCTAATATGGGGAAAATAACACCATTAGTAACTACATTAAACAGTTCCCCAAATTCAAATTCTCAATTTTTAGTTTCCAATTATTGGCAATTAATTATTGATATGTTAAGCGATCGCTATGCCCGATCCACAGCTTTTGGTGTAGACTCAGTGTTAAATTTGCCCTTTCCCGTCGCTGTCAAAACTGGTACATCTTCAAATTATCGTGATACCTGGACAGTTGGCTTTAGTAGTGATTATACTGTGGCTACCTGGGTGGGTAATTTCAACGGTGAACCCATGCGTCAGGTTTCCGGTGTCACAGGGGCTGCACCTTTGTGGAACAGAATCATGTTACATCTGCATGAACATCAAACACCCGCTAATTTTCCATCTCCAGAGGGCATGGTAAAATTACCAATTTGTGCCATCACAGGGCTAAAACCTACACCTAGCTGTACTTCCGTAGTTCAAGAATATTTCTCTGTAAAAGATAAAATTGCATATCAAAAATCTACGGATTTTCATTTATCACCTGTGTATGATCAATGGTTAGCAAAACAGCCACAATTGCATTTTAATCCTGATAATTTCCGAATTATCTCTCCTCGTAATGGGGATTTATTTCTGCTGTATCCATCTGGAGAGGGACAGCAAAAACTAGAATTTAAAGCTAGTGGAACATTAAATCAGTCTATAGACTGGTGGCTAAATGATCAACACTTATCTACACAATCAACCAATGCGATATTTTGGCATTTACGCCCCGGTAATTGGAAGCTAGAAGCCAGAACTGGTAAGATGCGTGACCAAATAAACTTTCAAGTAAAGTTAGGAAATATCCAACCGAGAAAACAAGGTTTTTCTGTAGCAGATCCTACTAAATTATAGGATGTTATGGATTGATGAATTTTACATAATCACCTCAATCTTTTATCCGGGATTTGATCAATTAAAGTTGATTATGTAAATGTGGTTAAAAGTTTTCAGAAAGTGAAAATAGTCATGAAAAATACACAAGAACGCAAGTCTACTAAAAAGAAACAGTCTTTTTCTCCTGTTGATATTGGGACTCCTAAAGTACCAGTCCGTAAAACCCAAGCTAAAAATAAACAGTCTGAATCACTCAGCGACTGGGAACACGCGAGTTAATTTATGAACTGCTTTTCTTTCCCTGCATCTGTCTAAACTATGATTTGTAGTGATTTTGGTGATAATGATGATTTAATATGGTAATCATTGAATCAAAGTAATCAAAATAATTATAGTTTAGACAATAATCAAGTAAGGTAGGGTAAGTTAGGGTCAAGAAAAGATGATCAATGAAAAGTATAAATACTCAGAACTGACATCCAAAATCATTGGATGTTCTATGACTGTGCATAAAACATTGGGTAATGGTTTTCAAGAAGTAATTTATCAAAGAGCATTGGTAATTGAAATGCAATTGGCGGGTATTTCTTTTGCAAGAGAATTTGAAATGCCAATTTTTTACAAAAAAGAACAAATAGGAACACGACGAGTAGATTTTTTGGTCGAAGGTGTTATTTCAGTTGAAATAAAAGCAGTAACTAAATTA
>NZ_VILC01000038.1:0-12577 GCF_009712065.1 Aphanizomenon sp. UHCC 0183
CAGCAGCCAGAGATAAAACTCACAGAAGTATAGGTTTTACCCACACCCGTCACCATTTGAATCAAAGCTTTAAGACGATTTTGTTTGAGGGAATCAAATAAAATAAATTATTAATCAGCAAACCCTAGATACTGAACATGATTTGACATGATGCACAAAGCATACAGTTTAAAATCAAATTTATCCAAAGCCTTTTTAAGAGCGTAGAGAAACACCTCTCGACATTCACGACGACTCAACTTAAATTCGCGGTTATTGCAATGAGTAGTAATGTAATAGCAATAATCCGCTTTGATTTGACGTGGTGAACGGACATGAGTTATTGCAGCATGAGTATAACAAAAACATGGGAAAATTATAAATCACCCCCATCCCCTAGTAGTCTGTCAAGAACTAATTGACGGGTAAATAAATTTTTCTTCTTCCTTCGCGCTCTTTGCGTCCTTCGTGTGTCATTAAAGATTGTTAGCGCTCAACCTCTCTTGAAATTTTCTAAGGAATGTGGGTTTATTACCAATTAATTACCAATTACCAATTCTCTATTCTCTATTTCCCAGGGCAAAAATACTCCCCAAAACAAAACCCCCAAGGTGCGCCCAATAAGCGACTCCTCCCGTTTCTACACTCATTTTAGCTGCTGATTGGAGACTGGCAAAACCAGCGATGAGATTTTGTATAAAGAAAATACCAATAATTACTAATGCAGGAATATTAATTGTAGTGATGAAAAAACCCAAAAAAACTAAAGTGGTAATTCTTGCTTGAGGAAACCAGATTAAATATGCACCTAAAACTCCAGAAATTGCCCCACTTGCACCCAAGGAAGGAATAGTGGAGTACATACCAATAAACCATTGACATAAAGCAGCTATAGCGCCACAGGTTAAATAAAATAATAGATATTTAAAATGCCCTAAGCGGTCTTCAATATTGTTACCAAATACCCACAGATAGACCATATTAGATATTAAGTGCCACCAACCTCCATGCAAAAATTGTGACGTAAATAAGGTTGTCCACTCCCCACTCCAATTGATGGTTAATTCTTGCGGTATGACTGCATACAATTGAAAAAATTGTTCTAGTTGTAAATTCGACAAACTGATTTCATGGAGAAAAACTAGAATATTCATGCCAATTAAACCATAGGTAAAATATGGCGTAATTCGGGTTGGGTTTTCATCGTAGAGGGGAAACACAAATATTGTTCCTAATCATCATTAAGATCACTATAACAGGAGTCAAGGAGAAGGAGTCAGGAGTTCTGGAAGGAAGAATGAAGAATAAAGAAAATTTTCCTCCTATTGCCTAAGAGGATGTTTGAAAAGTCTAATTTATTACTTGCCTTGACGGCTGGAAGTCTCGGCTACACGAGCAAAACCCACCTTCGTGGGTTGGAACAGCTTAATTTTTTGTTAGTCCACCTGGGTGGACTTTGTTTGTATAGTAGCGATTTATAATCGCCGGAAAATTTTCAATCCTTTTATGGTGATTAATTGAGGGTAATCCAGTCACCTTGGACTATGGCTGTCAAACCACCGGGGAAAGGATCTGTTTGGGAGCGATTGGGGGCTGTGATTAGGGCTGTGAGTTTGTCAATGTGTTCAAAGTTGGGTGCATGGGGAAGTATTTCTTGGAGAATCTGACGCATGACTCGACGTTGGACTGCTAGGGGTGCTTTTTGTAATATTCGCCTATTAATTTGTAAATTGTCTTTATTACCCTTTGCTGAGGCTTCTAGCCGCCACTGAAGGGCTGTTTGTTCTAGAAATTCTACGTCTGCTTGAAGTAGTTCTGCTGTTTGGGCTAGGTTGGCTTCTACTTGGGGATTGAAATTTTCTCTGAGATATGGAATTAGTTGTTGACGAATGCGGTTACGGGGATGTTTGAGGTTTTGATTGGTGGAGTCTTCCCATATTGGCAGATGAAATTTTTGGCAAAACTGTTCTGTTTGGGAACGGGTGATTTCTAGGAGTGGACGGATTAGGGTAATATTTTCGGTGAGTGGACGTTGCCAAGTTAATGCTTGCAAACCGTCTGTGCCAGTACCCCGAATTAAATTGTATAGTAAGGTTTCGGCGCGATCGCTGGCGGTATGTCCGGTAATAATATATTGATAGTTATAACATTGGGCAATTTTTGTTAAGGCTTGATATCGCCAATTTCTGGCTGTGGCTTCACTTTTGACGGGTTGATTGGCTGTTTCTAAATAAAAGGGTGTGTGCCAAGTTTTTGCTAAATTGGCGACGTGGTGAGCATTTGCTTGGGAGTCTTCGCGCCAACAATGATCACAATGGGCTATGGCTATGTTCCATTCCCATTTGGGTTGTAAGTCTAATAGTAATTTAATTAAACATAGGGAATCTTGTCCACCGGATACTGCAACTAATAGATGTTGTTTGGGTGGGAGTAGATTACGGGTGTGGATGGTACGATGTATGTGGGCGTGGAGGGGTGTCCATGTCATGAGAGTTTTTAATATTTCATCACCTAAAATTTCAGCGTATCTCTTAGCTAACTTTGATGTAAGTCATTTTGTAATTATTTAGATTATACCGCTTTCTTTATAGAGGGCGGGGAAACCCCTACATTAAAACATATCCGCAGGATCAGCAGATTGGAGTTTGCTAGTAGCGATCGCCCCAGAAATAGCACACATAATTATGGCTATTTTACAGTAAGTTAATATCAACTACGCTTGTCACTATTACAACTTGTGTAATAGTGACATTTGTTATGGGGTTGACACCACTAAGGTAAATATGTCACATTTGTGTTTGAGAGATATGCCACTGAATAGCAATATCAAATTTTGTGACGTACCTGGGGTGGGAAGCAATGTTTTTATAACCAAAACCAGTTAAATTCTGGACAGACTTTACTGGTATCGCAGCAAGGTCAATTTTACACATTCTCTAACTCAAAATAATTCCGTTTTTCAGGTTCAAAATTAAGGACATTTTACTATCAGAAGCCATAAACTATGAAATTGAATCCCAACTTAAAGCCAATTATAAGTTCTCTATTCTCACTAGCTTTGTTGTCCATACAAAATCCAGCAATTGCATCAGTAAATCAAGGTAAATTAGGAAATTCTTCAATTAATTTAGGACTGAATATAACCAAAGAATTTACCAAAAAACAACCAATTCAAATAGCTGAAAATGACGAATTTTGGGGACCACAAGGAGATTTTCAAATTTTGATGCCTGGAGATGAAGTAGAGAATAATAAGAAACTGCGGGTAACAGAAAATAAGGCAACAGAAACAGTATATATGATCTTTCATGGAGATATACCGACGGATGTTGATTATTTAAATTCGGAAGGGATTCGAGAAGTTTTACAAACCTCTCTGAGGCAAAACCTGGATATAAAAGGTAAAGTTGTGAAAAGCACAAATATGGTAATTGAAGGATATCCAGGTATTGAGTTGCTAGTACAACATTCTGATGGTAGTCTAGGACAATATCAAGGATATGTGGTCAAACGACGACTTTATTTAATCGGAGCTAGGGCAAAGGATGAATTAACTACAGAAGCGATTAATTTTTTCGCTTCTTTTAGGGTGTATCCCAGCAAAATTGTTAATTAATTCTAGATAGGGTAAGTAGGTGGGCGTTAAAAATTGTCGTTGGGGCAAGGGAACAGGGAACAGGAAGAGAGTTTTGAGTGATTTTACTTTTCTTTACATACCTTTAAATTTTTCTGTTCACCTACTTAGATATTTCTGACAATATCCTCGTTATTGCTACTAAATGAGACTTAGGGACTTCCAATTAAAAAAATATCCCAAAGTTTCTTGTGGTGCAGGCATCTTGCCTGCCAATAATACAAGGACGGGCAAGATGCCCATCCCACAAGATTGGATCATCTTTTTTGTGGAGTTCTCTTAAGCAAAAAATCACTGAAAAATGTTTAATATCACAGTCCGCAGATATTAAAGAATTAACAATTTAGAGGAAGTAAAGCCCGAAAAGATTGCCTAGCAAAGATTTCAGGCTTTTATTTTGTAAAATAATTTAGCAATAGAATCTAGGGCGGGGAAACCCCGCCCCTACCTGGTGGTAAAAACGTTATTTGATAACAGTAGAAAGTCCTATACATACTTCTTAAAACATATCCGCAGGATCAGCAGATTGGAGTTTGCTAGTAGCGATCGCCCCAGAAATAGCACACATAATTATAGTTAAAAGTAGGACTTGTATACCACGAATTATTGTCATATACATGGGCAAATTTGTTGCTGTTCGGGTTAGTTGGTAAAGTCCTAAAGATACAGCTACCCCTGGAAAAAATCCCAAAGCTGCTAAAATTAAAGCTTCTTCAAAAACTATAGTTAGTAAATAATCATGACGATATCCTATGGCTTTGAAAGTTGCATATTCTCGCAAATGGGCATTAACATCTGTGGAAAGAACTTGATAAACAATAATTACTCCAACCGCGAATCCCATTGATACACCGAGGTTGAAAATAAACCCAATGGGGGAATTACTACTCCAAAAATTATTTTCAAATTCAATAAATTCATTATGAGTAAGAACTTTGACATCATCTTTTAAATAAGCCTTTAATTGGGCAACAACTTGATCGGTTTTATAGCCTGGTTTGATTTTAACTAAACCGATGCTCACACTGCTTGTAGGCTGTCTAGCAAAGATTTGGGAGAAGTTATTGGCACTGGTAATCAAGCTCCCGTCTGCGGCAAAGGAAGCACCAAGTTTAAATAAGCCACCAATAGTAATTGTATTACCATTAATTTCAGTTGTGACAGTTTTACCTTGTTGAATTTGCTGAATTGCTTGTTGATATTCTCCTCTGGCTGCTCGATCAAATAAGACTGTATTTGGTAATTTAATTTTTTGTAATTGTTGATTAATTTCTGGTAAATCAAAAGCTGGTTGATCTGGATTAATGCCAATAATTAACACTCCTGTTTCTAATCGTGTTTGCGGATTTTTCCAAATAATATGGTTACAATACATAGCCTCAGCCGATTTTACCCCTGGTACATCCATTGCTTGATAAAGTCGTCTACGAGAGAAAATAGACATACTTTGTAAGCTACGAGCTTGGGGACTAATGAGAATAATATCAGCTTGTAAACTCCGATGTAATCTAGTATTACTATCATATAAAGCAGTTTGAAAACCTGACTGCATAAACATAAGAACATCGGCAAAAGCAATACCAGATACTGCTACCAATAAACGGCTTTTTTCATGGGTAAGTTGTAACCAACCCAAAGGAGTTCGTCGGCACAATTTTTGAAAAATACTAATCATAGGAAGGAGGAGTCAGTAGTCAGGAGTTAGGAGTAAGGAGAAAGGAGAAAGGAGAAGGAAGTAAGAAATAAGAAAGAAATAAGAAAGAAATAAGAAAGAAATAAGAAAGAATCATGTTAAGTAATTACCAATCATCAATCACTAAAGACTAATAATTGCCTTAACTTGCATATTTGTAAATTTAGCTGCTTGGTGGCTAGCGGCTTTGTTTAGTCGGATGTGGACTTTTATGATTCTGTTATCAATATTGCTGGAAGGATCTGTATTGGTGAGGTTTTGCTTTCTTACTTGTAAACCGATTCGTTCTACTTTTCCTTGTAATTCTTGAGAAAAAGTATCGCTAACTATCCGCACCTGTTTTCCTTGTATAATTTTTGTAATATCACTTTCGTAAACTTCAGCAACTACATACATCTGACTGGTTTTACCAATGTCAGCAATGCCATTATTAGAAATTAATTCTCCTGGGTGAGTGTAGATTTCAAATACTTGTCCATTTTGAGGAGATTTGACATAGGCTTTTTGAAGATTGATAGTGGCTTTTTTTACTACTGCATCTGCTCGATTTAATTCGGCTATTGCTGCTTGTACATCTACCTTCCTAACTTCAGAAATTTGGTTTAGGGTTGCGGAAGCTTCTTTGATTTTTTGTTGACTACTTAATTCGAGCTTTTTTAACTGTGACTGTGCGGCTTGAAGACTTTTTTTAGCAGTTTCTACATTCAAGTTTTTACTATCTCTTTGAGATGCGGAAATTGCCCCTGCTGTATATAATTCTTGATAACGGTGATTTTCGGCTTCAGCATTGAGTAATTCAGATTGCAATTTTTCTAAAGTTACTTTTTGAGTATCAATATCACCTTGACTTTCGGCTGCTAATCTGTCAATAATGGCTTTTTGGGCGGTAATTTCTCCAGGTTTAGCACCTGCTTGAATTTGGGCAATTTTAGCTTTAATTATGTTTACTTCTGCTTTGGCTTCAGTTAATTCTGCCTGTAAGCGATCGCTATTATCTAAAATAGCAATTACCTGTCCTGTTTTTACCATATCCCCCTCTTTGACTAATATCTTCTCGACTCTACTTCCTTCTCCAGACATCGCTGCTGATAATTTGATCACTTCCCCTTCTGGTTCAATTCTACCCAGTGCTGTGACGGTTTTTATCTCTGGTACGGCTACCACAGGATTGGCTGGTTTTTGATTATCTATATCCCGAAATTTGAGGACAATAAAAACACTAATACTAGCCATAGATAAAGATGCCAGCATGGCAATAGCGATTCCTGCGGAGCGCTTCGCTATCGCTAATCGGAGAATAAACTGAGAAGATAATGAACCTTGTCGCTTGTGGTTTTGCACAACTGCATACCTTTTCAGTGCTGTTTCAAAATTAGTTAATGAAAAATATCTGGTAGAAAACGAAATCCTAGAAAATCTTAAAATGTAGTTCCTATACTCAACGAGGTAATTTAGTCAATTTATTGCATTAGAAATGACAAATCAATTCTAAATTTTTGACAGAAACGAACATTTAGAGATAATATCCCAGAATAGAAAGTCAGATGGTTAACAGATGACAGTTTTCGTAAAATTAGTATATGTACCTGTGCAAAATTAATTGAACATTTTAAAATTCCTAAACCAATCAATTTTGTAGGAGGCCAACCCCCTGTGGTTGCCCCAAATATCGGGGTAGGCACGGGGGCGCTACCCCTACTTTAAATCCAAATTTTTTATATAATTAGGATTTACGCATTGACAAGATTCCCCAAATATGTGAGGTAAATTTTATCCCTTGTAGGGTGCGTCAGACACGATATTTTGACAAAAAAACAGATTCCCTCTATCTGACGCACCCTACTCAATAAGTTATTCCCAAAGCCGAAAACGACGCAATTTCGTTCATTCATATCATGGTAAATTTGTACAGTGCGTAAGTCCTAATAATTAATTTTGCTTGCGTACTGATTTTAGACAAAATGAGATAGAAATATGGATACTTGTACAGCAGGAGTCAGGAGTAAAACTGGCTTGCTGTTTGGCTTTGAATTTAGCTCATTAATCTGCAATTTGCTATAACTCATCAATTTCTTTAATTAAAATAAACCGCGCTTGCCATTCGGACGTACCGTTAACCAATTCATTTTAGCTACAGCCAATTGTTCATCAGTCACCTTAGCGCCAGTGAGATTAGCACCGGACAAATTAGCTCCCCGCAGATTAGCTTGAGTTAGATAAGCTTGACTTAGGTTTGCACCTCTAAGGTCTGCACCTTCTAAATCAGCATTACTAAAATAAGCCTTGCTTAAATCCGCATCTTTGAAATTTGCTTGTTGTAAACTTGCCCTACCAAAGTCAGTATTATGAAGATTAGCTGCTTGAAAATTAGGTTTCTGAAATTGAGCAGCATGGAAATTACTTCCTGATAAGTTAGCACTAGATACACTCAACCGGATAAAATTGTAGCCCGCAAAATCCCGTCTTCCTTTTTCATAAGCTGCTAGAAGACCTGGGGAATCTAATTTCCGCACAGACAATGGATCATCAGCGTTATTCATACCTCTAGCGGCTGATTTAGATGCCAATTCTCTGCCCTGATTGCGTCCATGTTTCCATTCTGTGTCTGCTGGTGCTGGTGTCTTGTCTTTTCTGGCTCGAATAGATGCCGCTAATTTCGCAACATTATCATTGTTACCACGAGCATAACTAATAGAATCAATCCCAGCATTTGAGGAATGATTCTGAGTAGGTCCAGAGGGTTTAGAGAGTAAGCCTTGGGCTAAACTATCTAAATATGGCTCCATGTCTAAAGCTGTAAGTACGTCTTGTGCGGATTGATAGCGATTGCGGACGGATACGTCCAACATTTTTCTCAAGACCTTAATAAAATGGTCACTGGCTTGTACTAGATGTTCCCACATCATTTCCCCTGTGGTGGGATTGTATTCTAAGTCTTTAGGAATTTTCCCAGTTAATAAATAAACACAAGTTACTCCTACTGCATAGATATCACTGGCATAAACTGGACGCATAGCCATTTGTTCGGGAGGTGCAAAACCAGCAGTACCAATTGCGTAGGCTGTTAAGGCTGATTGTTCGGATTGATTGGTTATGACTTGGCTAACTTTATTTTTGACAGCGCCAAAATCAATTAGTACGAATCTGGCATCTTGAGAACGACGAATTAAGTTAGCTGGCTTAATATCACGATGAATTACCTGTTGCTCGTGGATATATTGGAGCAGGGGCATGATTTCACTTAAAAATTGTCTGACTGCGGTTTCACTATAAACTCCATTTTTTTTCACTTCTTGTTGGAGAGTCAAACCGCTCACATATTCTTGCACTAAGTAAAATTGATTGTTATCTTCAAAATAGTCCAGTAGTCTGGGTATTTGGGGATGATTACCGATTTTACCAAGAGTTTCTGCTTCTCTGGAGAATAACTCCCGTGCCATTTTTAATATGTACGGAGTTGTACTTGCTGGACGTAATTGTTTAATTACACAAGGCGGTCTGCCAGGTAGATTTTGCTCTACTGCTAAAAATGTTGCCCCAAAACCACCTTTACCGATGGGTTTAACTACGCAAAAGCGATCGCGCAACAGTAATTTCGAGCCACAAGCCTGACATATTAGACTAGATGCTGAATTTATAGGATGGGAACAGGTGGGATTTACGCAATAGCTCATGCAATGTAAACTCGCTGCGTAACAGCTTCAGGGGAATAATGATGCTCTTATTACATTATGGAGAGCAAATTCAAATTTACACCAGGTTATATGAAGCGGGAATTTATTTTTTGATTCTCTAAGGGACTTCCAATTAAAAAAATACCCAAAAATTTCTCGTGGTGCGGGCATACTATGCCCATCCCACAAAATTGGGTAAGGAATGTGAATTAAATAAGGTGCAAAAGTAGGGTGTGTTAGCGACAGCGTAACGCACCATTCCAGGTTACATCAGAATTGCAGGTTATTAAATTTGCGTTCCTAATTTATTTTTTGGTGTTCCCTTAGGCAGGTAATAGGCAACAGGAAACAAGGAATTTATTACCCATTACCCATTACCCATTACCCATTACCTATTTACAGACTAGACAGTACCTCTTTAGCAGCAGCTAATGTCTGTTCAATATCTTCGGAAGTATGTGCTAAAGAAGTAAAACCAGCTTCAAATTGAGATGGGGCTAGATAAATACCATGCTCTAACATTCCGCGATGGAAACGACCAAATTTACCTGTATCCGCCTTTTTGGCATCTTCATAGTTATGTACAGGCCCTGCGGTGAAGAATAGCCCAAACATGGCACTAATATGACCACCACAGGCAGCATGACCTGTATCTGAGCAGATTTTTAGCAATCCATCAGTTAACTGTTTAGTAATTTTTTCTAAATACTCATAAGTACCGGGTTTACCGAGGAGTTCCAGGGTTTTAATTCCCGCTGTCATGGCTAAAGGATTACCAGAAAGAGTCCCAGCTTGATAAACTGGTCCTGCGGGGGCAACCATAGACATAATCTCACGACGACCACCGTAAGCACCGACTGGTAAACCACCACCAATGACTTTACCCATTGTGGTTAAGTCAGGGATAACACCAAATTTGGCTTGTGCGCCACCGTAGGCAATACGGAAGCCTGTCATCACTTCATCAAATACCAGTAATGCACCATGTTCTTGGGTAAGTTCCCGTAGTCCTTCCAGAAAACCAGCATCAGGGGTAATAAAGCCCGCGTTACCAACTACGGGTTCAAGAATCACGCCGGCGATTTCCTGGGGGTTTTGTTCAAATAGAGCTTTTACGGCTTCCAAATCATTGAAAGGCGCGGTTAAGGTGCTGGCGGTGACGGATTTGGGTACTCCTGGTGAGTCGGGTAAACCCAGGGTAGCAACACCAGAACCGGCTTTAACCAGGAACATATCTGCGTGTCCGTGATAGCAGCCTTCAAATTTGATAACTTTTTCTCGATTTGTAAAGGCTCGCATTAGGCGTAATACCGCCATACAAGCTTCTGTTCCAGAGTTGACGAATCTGACCATTTCGACGCTAGGAACAGCATCAATGACCATTTCGGCTAAAACGTTTTCGAGGGCGCAGGGAGCGCCAAAACTTGTGCCTTTATCTAGGGCTGTGTGTAGTGCGGATATTACTTCTGGATGAGCATGACCACAAATGGCTGGTCCCCAAGTGCCAACATAGTCAATGTATTTGTTGCCGTCTACGTCCCAAATATAAGCACCATTGACATGATCAAATACGATGGGTTGTCCCCCGACGGATTTAAAAGCGCGAACAGGAGAACTGACTCCTCCGGGCATGAGGTTTTGAGCAGCAGCAAAGATTTCTTGTGATTTTGTGGTTTTAATTGTGGTATTGACCAAGGGTATCTCCTATGAGGTGGTGATTAAAATTGAGCTTCTATCTTAGGATAGGGTGAAAAGTTGCTTGTGAATTTCTCTGGTATGGGATTAGCTGAAAATGGTATCTTGAGTCAAAGAATTATTGTAAATTAACTGGTATGTCTTCTTCTGAACTGAAATCGCTTTCATCTGCTATCCCTGTGGAAAAAATTCGCTACGATGACAAGGGTTTAGTGCCGGCAATTATCCAAGATTATTTGGATGGAACTGTGTTAATGATGGCTTGGATGAATCGGGAATCGTTGCAAAGGACTTTGGACACTGGGGAAACTTGGTTTTGGAGTCGTTCCCGGCAGGAATTTTGGCACAAGGGCGCGACTTCTGGACATATTCAGAAGGTACAAACTATTCGTTATGATTGTGATAGTGATGCTCTGTTAATCGGGGTGGAGCAGTTGGGTGATGTAGCTTGTCATACTGGAGAACGTAGTTGTTTTCATCAGGTTGATGGCACGGTGACACCACCACCAGGGGACAGTTTATCACAATTGTTTGCGGTAATCTGCGATCGCCGCGATCGCCCCAATGAAGATTCCTATACCTGCAAGTTATTGACTGGTGGTGATAATAAGATTTTGAAAAAGATTGGTGAGGAAAGCGCGGAGGTAGTTATGGCTTGTAAAGATGATGATGCTGATGCGATCGCTGGCGAAGTTGCGGATTTATTTTATCATACTCTTGTAGCTTTGGCTCATCATCAGGTTGATTTAAAAGCAGTTTATCGCAAGTTACAAGAAAGAAGGAAATAGGCTAATTTATTAATAACTGTCAGAATCAGGATAACCAGGATTATCAGGATGTACAGGATGATAATTAAAATTGTAGGTTGGGTAGAATGAAATGAAACCCAACATCATAGTCTTTAACGTCTACTTGTAGTTCTGTTTTCACTTTAGTTAGACTAAAATACCTTTTTTCTGGTTTTACCTGCTGAATGTGGATTATAAAGGCTTAAAACCAAGGAACCCCGATAGAAACTTTAAGGGGGTTTCCTCACATCAACTCTTAATTAATGTTTGGAAACCTGGATCATTTTTAATCTCATCAAAGTCAATATCATTTACAGCATCTTCTCGATAACTGGGATTAAATTCAATAGCTTTTTGCAGATTTTCTAAAGCTAATTCAATTTTTCTTTGTAGTGCATAACAGGCAGCTTTGTTGTAATAAGCACTAGAATAATCAGGTTTGATTTCTAGTGCTTTATCAAAACTGATAATTGCTTGATCATCTTCTCCTAACATTACCAATGTGTAACCCCGTTTATCCCAAATTTTGGGAGAGTTGGGTTGAAATTCTAAAGCTTTATCAAAAGAAGCAACTGCATCTTCACAACGTTCTAATTCTAGCAAAGATAAACCACGATTTACCCAAGCAACCCCATCATCAGGTTTGATTTTAGTAGCTTTATCAAAACAGTTAAATGCCTCTTGATGTTTTCCTAAATTTCCACAAGCCACACCAATATCACACCAAGCTTGATGATATTCAGGATTAATTTTGATAGCTTGATTATAGGAGGCTATGGCATCTTTGTAGCGTTTTAATCTATTGAGAATTATCCCCCGTTTTAACCAATTTTCTGGATTTTCTGGTTGAATTTTAATGAGTTGTTCATAAATAGCTAAAGCATCTTCATGGCGTTTTTCTAAAAATAGCACTTCTGCTTGTTTGATATAATCATCAATAGAAATTTCTGGTTGTAATGATTCTGATTTTTGTTCTATTACTGGTAATATTGTAGGAGGTGTAATTTCTGCTAATTCTTTGAGAATTATCTCTTTACGTTGTTGAGCATCAATTTCTAAGTTTTGCAGATTTTCTATAACAGTAACTTGCTGTTTTTGCACATCATTTTGTAAG
>NZ_VILC01000038.1:12965-55826 GCF_009712065.1 Aphanizomenon sp. UHCC 0183
GCTTTGTAATACAGCTAAATCTTCAAGCAATTGATATTTTTGAACTTGGATATCAGTTTTTAATTCAGTAATGTCTGATTTAAATATATTATTAAGGGTTTCGATATTATCTAGAACTATATCTTTTTGAGTTTTAACATCTAATTCAAATTGAGATAATTCATTATTAAATTCTGATTGTAGTTTTGCTAAGTTCTCAACAATATGAAATTTCTCTTGTTGAGTTTCTGACTCTAACCCTTGAAATTGAGATATTAAACCAGCGCGAGATTTTTCAATATCACTAATAGCAATATCTTTTTGATTTTCTACTTCTGATTTGAGTTGGGTAAATTGAGAAAATAACTCAAATTCTAATTTTTTGATATTGTCAATTGTAATTTTTTGCTGTTGAGCAGATAAAGTTAATTGTTCTAGTTGAGTATTTAATCTAAACTCTAAATTACTGATATTCTCTTGAGCAGATTTAACTTCAATTTCCAAAGCTGTTAAAAACTCTTGTTTTGACTTGGGTAAATCAGATAAAAGAATAGATAAATTTTCTTCTTCACCTTGAATTTTTTGTTTAAGAGCATTAACTTCCTGTGCTAATTCTTGAGTAGTGTTTTTAGATTTTTGAATCAGTTGTTTTGCTTCTGCTTGAACTGTAGTTAATTGAGTTTGCAAATTTTCAATTCCTTGAATCTGCTGCATTGCTCTTTCTCCAATTTCCCGAATTACGGCTCGACGAAAAAACCATAATATGGCAATTAAAGCCACAGGAAATAAACTTAAAATAGTCAACCAGATATTGAGTAAGGTATTCGTGCGAGTAAAAGCTCGTTCAAAATCAGATTGCACTTGTTTTTGAGTGCGGGTTTCTTGTCGCAGTCGTGCTAATTCTTCCCGTTCCTGATTTGATAGTACCTGAGCCGTAGCAGATGGTACAGGATACCCACTGATAAAAGCCGTTGATAGCAGCAAGGGTGACAAAAAAATGGCGCTTTTTAAAGCTAGATTTGAGTATAAGGGGTTTTTGTTCTTCATCACTATTTTCCCTATCCGGTGGTTAGTTTTTGCAGGAGCGTGACTGGATGTTAGGGTAGCTGTTCGATATTAGCAGATTATCTAGAGAGATATCCCCCATTTTAGAATGGAAGTATGGAACATTAAAAGCTATTAAAGTTTTGTATTTTTCAATTTATGTGCGAAAATATATCAGATTTGATATAATGAAAATATGGAGCAACCTGATAAACCTCTAGTTTGGCTACATGGGGAAGTTAAAACTCCGCCATTTACTGAAGCAGCACGAATAGAGGTTGGTGTATTACTGAGGCGTTTACAGCAAGGTGAAAATCTCGAAATGCCTCATTCTCGGCAAATGCCAAGTATTGGAACACACTGTCACGAGTTAAGGGTGAGAGATGCAAATAAGAATTGGAGAATCATTTACAGAATTGATGATGATGCGATATTAATTGTGGAAGTATTCAACAAAAGTTCCAGAGAAACACCAGATAGTGTGATTGATATCTGTAAGAAAAGGTTAGGTAAATATGACAGAGATTGAGAGGATTATATTTTATGGATAAATCAAAGAGAGAACGTCTAGAAGCTAAAGGTTGGAAAGTTGGAACAGTAGCAGAATTTCTGGAATTAACCCCAGAGGAAGCAGCGTTAGTAGAAATTAAATTAGCTCTCAGTCGCAGTTTGAAAGAACGAAGACAAAATTCAATGACTCAAGCTGATTTAGCAGCTAGACTTCATTCTAGCCAACCTAGAATTGCTAATGCTGAAAATGGAGATGCTTCTGTTTCAATGGAGTTATTGATACGTGCGATGTTAGCTACTGGTGCAACTCCCCAAGATATTGGTAAAGTCATTGCTAGTGTTACGGGCTGAAGTCGTGTTGGTTAGCTTTTTTTCAAGCTAACCTTACAGCAATTTCCAATCATATAAGGTACATCTTAGCCCCCTCATCGCTTGCGGGGAGGGGGTTGGGGGTGGGGTTCTTGTTCCGGGTTTGATGACAATTTGCTGTAAAAGATATCTTAGGAATGTGAATTAAATAAGGTGCAAAAGTAGGGTGTGTTAGCGACAGCGTAACGCACCATTCCAGGTTACATCAGAATTGCAGGTTATTAAATTTGCGTTCCTTAAGGACTTCCAATTAAAAAAATACCCAAAAATTTCTTGTGGCGCGGGCATACTTCGACCCTTCGACAGGCTCAGGGCATCGCAAGCTCAGTACAAGTCTTGACTGCTAATCATCAAGGACAGGCAGGATGCCCATCCCACAAAATTGGGTAATTTATTTTTTGGTGTTCCCTTATATCTCAATACTATTGCCAAAGCCGTGAAACCCTATTGATATCGTCACGATTTTATTGGGTTTCAGACATATTTTAGAAAATTGGCAATAGTATTGATATCTAAGAATTATTATCGCTTTGAGAATTGATCATTTTCATAGGCCGACTAAGTAATTGGACAAAAATATTTACAGTCATTGCGAGGGAAGGGAAGCAATCACAACCCTTGGAATTGCTTCATTTCACTTCGTTCCATATGGCTAACGCCACGCAACGCTTACGCAATGAAATTGTGTAATTAATTCTGTCTCACTACTTACTATATTTTTATAGTCTCTGAAATATCGTTGATACCCATATATAATCAAGTCTTTAGTTAAAAAAATTACAAATTAATCAATTGAGATTTCCTGACTTTGGCAAATCTCACTAACTAGCCTGTTAACGTATAATACAATCAAACCAGCTTACATAACAATACCTATATAATCTAAATTATTTAAATATCACATGATTGTAAATGCCTCTCACCCTACCAAACCTTGCAAAGAACCTTTCCCCGGCGCTACCGTCTACAATTTGACGTAGTAGTGTATAGAGTGCAGAAACCATGAGACGTAGATACAAAAAAGACTTGCAATCATTCATCAGCTTTAGTCTATTTACCACCTTAATCACGCTATATCCCGTGACCGCTACCCCTCTACGTACCCCGGATAAGACCGTCAACTGTGAGCTTCTCGTTGTGGGTGGTGGACTCTCTGGAGTAGCCACAGCTTATGAAGGGTTACTTGTAGGACGCACAGTTTGTTTAACAGAAATAACTGACTGGTTGGGGGGACAAATCTCCTCCCAAGGGACATCTGCATTAGACGAAAGACCAACTCAACGAGCTAAACAATTCTATTCTCGCGGTTATTCAGAATTAAGAAACCGCATTGAACGGAAATATGGCAAACTTAACCCTGGTGATTGTTGGGTAAGTGACTCCTGTTTTCTGCCTCGTGATGCTCACAAGATCATGACACAAATGCTCAAAGATGCTGAAAAAAAAGGTAGAGGAAAATTACAATGGTTTCCCAATACAGTAATTAAAGATTTAGGAATTAGCAAAGATGGCAAAATCATTAATAATGCCATAGCAATTCAACATCAACCAGCAAAAAATCAACCACCTCTAAATACTAATACTTTATCTCAAACCATTGAAGATGCTTATAGTTATCAAAACTCATCACAATTGAGTAAAACTATTATTCGTTTTCTGCCTAAAACATCTCAAAATAATCCTGGAAAATGGTACGTTGTAGATACAAGTGAAACTGGGGAAATTATTGCTTTAGCAGATGTCCCTTATCGTCTAGGAATTGATGCCCGTTCCTATCTTGAACCTTCATCTTCTAGCACGACAAATTATCCTTATTGTCCTCAAGGTTTCACTTATACCTTTGCAATGGAGGCTACAAAAGATCACCAAACCCAAATAATGCCGCCATTCTATTTACAATATTCACCATATTTTAGTTATGAATTAAAACGATTAGCAAACTTTGATTTAGTATTTACCTATCGCCGAATTTGGAGTCCGCAAAAAGGCCAAGCAACTACATTCAATGGTGTGAAATTTACTTCATCAACACCGGGGGATATTTCTATGCAAAACTGGACTTGGGGAAATGATTACCGTCCAGGAACGGCGGCGGATAATCTTATTTATTCTCGGCAACAATTAGAAAATTCTGGACAGTTAAAATCTGGAGGTTGGCAAGGTGGACTACGCACAGAAACTTTGCGTAAAGCTGAAGAAAAAGCATTTTCCTATTTTTATTGGTTGTATGGGGGAACTACAGATTCTCAGTTGGGTAATGGTGTGAAAAAACCGCAAACAAATATCAGGTTTTTAACAGGTTTAGATTCGCCTATGGGGACGGTTCATGGTTTATCTAAATACCCTTATATGCGGGAAGGAAGACGGATTATTGGTCGTCCGAGTTGGGGACAACCAGAAGGTTTTGGCATTTGGGAAGTTGATATTTCTCGGCGTAATTATAATGATGAATATTATCGGAAAACTTTGCCGGCAAATATGTATGGCAATCTAAAAGCAGCGGTGGCTGGTTTGGAGGCGACATCTGTAATTAGTGGGGAAATTCCTCCAGAAAAAGTTATTCGCCGGAGTCGTTCGACAATTTACCCTGATGCTGTGGGTATTGGTCATTATGCCATAGATTTTCATCCTTGTATGGCAAAAAGTCCCGTGGAAGCACCTGGTAATCAGGAACGTGCTGGAGAAAGGCGGGGTGCAGGACTTGCTTATCCTTTTCAAATTGCTTTGCGGGCAATGATTCCCCAAAAAATTGATAATTTATTGGTAGGGGGAAAAAGTATTGCTACTAGTCATATTGCGGCGGCGGCTTATCGGGTTCATTCTTTTGAATGGTCTTCTGGTGCGGCTGCGGGAACTGTGGCGAGTTTTGCACTAAAAGAAGGAATCGCACCATATCAATTGGTTGATGATTTACCTCAACAAGAACCACAATTACAAATTTTAAGGAAGTTGTTGGAGGCGAATGGGAATCCTACGGCTTTTCCTGATACTTCTATTTTTAATGAAAGTTGGGATAATTGGCGGTAGTAAATTGGGCGCAGGCCCTGCGCCCCTACTTTCTCACTCAGCCAGCAATGGATTAAACTGGTTATTTGTAATGTCAGTTTTTACAATGTCGTTTTTGGCTGATTTTTCTATGGTGACAAGAATTGCAGATGTGTACAGTATGGCTTCAGCACCAACTGTGACACCTGACCGGGTTAATCAAGTGACTCGGAAAACCTATCCTAATTATAAGGTGATTGTGTTGAATGATGATTTCAATACTTTCCAGCACGTGGCTGAGTGCTTGATGAAGTATATTCCGGGGATGTCGGGCGATCGCGCTTGGGATCTCACTAATCAGGTACACTATGAAGGACAAGCGATTGTCTGGACTGGTCCCCAAGAACCAGCAGAATTATACCACCAACAACTCCGTCGGGCTGGGTTGACAATGGCTCCCCTGGAAGCAGCCTAATTATGTCAAAACCTACTGATGGTAGACTTGTTTGGAATCACTCTACCCATATTCCTGGTCTAATTCCCATTTTAGAACGTTTGTGTCAACAGCATGGGATTGGAACTGTGACACCTGCGGTGATTGGTAGAGCTAAGGGTCATGCACCAAAAATGCAGTTGCGGGTGTCTGTACCTATTCGTGGTGGCTATAAAATCATTGCTCGTCAAGGTAAGACGGTGCAGGAGGTGTTTATCCTCACAACTTTACTACAGGATGAACTCGAAGGTGCGATCGCTATTGCTATGAGAATTGCCTAAATTATGAATTTACAAATAGCAAGGTTGGAGCTAAGTTCAGTTCTAACCTTGACTTTTGATTATTCTTCAATTTTATGAACTGCAAACTTATGTAACGGTAAACTCAAAATACAAGAAAATGTTAAGAAATATGACAAAGCTGTAGTAATTCTTAAAGTCATCATTACAGCGTCCCAGTCAAATAAAAATACCTTTTCCGTCCCAAAAGCGACGCAATAAACTAACCAGTACGCAAAGCTCATTCTTAAGAGACTTTCTTCTGTTTCTTGAAAGTCATCTATGGCTTGATTATCATCCTTTAATAACCATAGACCGACAATACAAGCGATTGAGGAAATAGCCACCACAAATTCATGGCAACATAAATTCACTGTAGGCATTGATTTTTGTCTCCATTTTCAATGTTTTTATATTCCTATGGAAATTTAGTTTAAAGGAATATGCTGGAGAGTTGTACAAAATAGTTACAAACTGCAATCCCTCAACAAGTTTCTTCACAAATCCCAATACCTGAAAAGTCATGATTGCTGTATCAAATGTTTTACCCCTCCCTAACCCTCCCCTTAGAGGTTGTTTGAAAAGTATCAGATGAAACCCATAATCTCCAAAAACCTAACCCCCCTGCCCCCCTTCCCTACCAGGGAATGGGGTTTTCAAAGCCTCTCCCCGCGTCGGGGAGAGGTTTGGAGAGGGGTCAATTTATACATTCAAAACTTTTCAAACACCCTCTTATAAAGGGGAGGGAACTAGTACCGCAAGGCGGAAGTCAAAAGTCAAAAGTCAAAAGTCAAAATGAAGACAGTATAGGCTTTTGGAGGATTTAGAATAGTTGGTTTATTTACGCCGTTTTGTACTAGATTTTTATTGTTACCCCCCTTTACAAGGGAAAAGAGGGGTAACAATGTGATGAAAATTACGGGATACCACTTTTAAAACATCCTCTAAAAAACTTTTGTAAATTATGAGTAGTTGTGCAAAATTAATCGAATATTTTAAACATCTCTGAACCAATTAATTTTGTAAGGGCAAACCCCCTGTGGTTGCCCCAAATAACGGGGTAGGCACGGGGCGCTACCCCTACATTAAATCCAAATCTTTTATCTAATTAATTTGGCTTGCCTAATTACGTTGTTATTGCGGCATTTTCTGACAAAAATCTCATCATATTGATGTCAGTCATCTAACTTAGGGTTAATTTAAAATATCTAACTTAGGATTAATTAAATTACTTTGACTAAAGCATAAGCTGGTTATAGCAGGTTAATTCCAACTATGTTATTTTGGAGATATTAAGATAATGTTGCAAGAAAATTTTACGACTTCTCAGAAGGGAATAGATGCTTCTTTAATTGGTTTTGATGAAAGTTGTTTATCGGAATTAAGTTCGGAACAAGCCTCTAATATTGTTGGAGGATTTACACTTAAAAATAATACAGAAGCACCAAGGATTTTCTATAATTTTGGGGAGAAGTCACCCCTCAAACAACAAACTTTACAACCAGGAGAGAGCGGTACTTATCCCGGAGAGTTTATTTTGTATAATTCTTCGGCATCAAAACCCGGAATTAGTCCAGCAGTATTCAAAGCAGACCCTTCCGGTTCATTTAGTCTAAATCAATCAGGAACTAAGATAATTCCTACTGATCTTAGTTCTTCTAATGGAAGTACAGATTGCTAAAAAAGCCTGTAAAGGAATTTTGAATAAACAGCCTCTAGAACTTAATCTGGAGGTTTTATTTATAAGTAGTTTGGTCATTGGTCATTGGTCATTGGTTATTGGTCATTGGTCATTGGTCATTGGTGAAAACGATTCTTCTTTCTTCTTTCTTCTTTCTTCCTTCCTCCTGACTCCTGACTCCTGACTCCTGACTCCTGCTAAACTACTTCACAAGAATGAACTAAAGGTAATAATGGACCTATTTGTTCTTGTCCATTTATAGCTAAATCACTATGACATAAATACAATTTATCAGACACCCGCGCCAGTAAATCGGTGACAATTTTTTGTAATCTTTGTGCTTCGGCTAGTTGTTCATCTGCGGCTGTCCAAGGTTGTCCTAACCTATCTCGTAAAAATAAAGTAGCACCAAATAAAGTAGCTGCACCACCTTTTGCCCACAGTGGTGAACCAATATCTAACCAAAAATGCCAACGGTGATGTTTACGACTTGCACGATACTGAAAGATGGTTGCTAAAGTTACGGCTTTTCTACTGCTACCGATAGGACGGATAGGATAGGGATTTGCAGTAATTGTTCCTCGTCGCAGCAGTTGAATAAATATCGCTATCGCCACGCTATCGCTATCACTAATGGTAATACTAAGGGTTTCTGGTGTATGCAGTGAAAGTAATAGAGTATCATTTTGTTTTAAGCGGGCATCTACTTCCCAATAATGTTGAGCGGTTTCTATTAATTCTCTTAATGCTGCTAGTTCTTGATATGAAGGGGTTTTATCCTTACACACAAACTCTTGAATGGCTTTGTAGAGGAGAAAAATGGGGGTGAGGAGAAGTCCCTGGTGATATTCCTCTCTCTGTTTGCCAATCCATTGTAATATATCTTCATACGCCTGAGTGGCAATATAGCCAATTCTATCCCAGCGTTCAAAGGTTTTCACTGGTAATAAATTGGGTGTGTCGGGGTGGGGAACGAAACAAGCATCAGCGATTAACCCAGCCCGCACCGGATCTATTTGAGAATGATGGAATTCTTTTTCCTGCCCATTTTGGGTTTGATATTGACTCAAAACCACCAACATTTCCGCCACTGCATCCCTATCTACTAACCGCCCCAAACCGGGGTAAACTAGAGCCATGAGGGTAAGTAATGCTCTCACCACTGAAGAACTGATTAAGGGGCGTTGTTCGTTGAGAGATTCTACCTCGATATTTTGTTTAGTTAATATTTCTACTAGAGTATAACGAGCGATCGCATCTAAACCCGGTGCAATAATTACTACTTCATCCGCCGCTACTTCCCCTGACTGCACCCCATCAATAATGATCTCGGCTGTTTGGCGTAATAATTGGGCGCGGGAATTAGTTTGAATAGGCTTGACACAACTGGGTAAACTCAACATCGTCATTGGCTGTGTTACCAATTCTACCATTTGCTCAGTCAAAGAATATCCCAAACTATTTACAGGTGGTGAAGTTAAAGTTTCTACTTGACAACGCCCAGATAATTGGTATAAATACTCAGGATCTGCACCTAAACCCCAGCGGACAGCCCCATGAGGATTATAGCTAAAAGCCCCCACAGCACCAGCATCTAACAAAAATGCAAATAAGTTAGCAGCGATCGCCGGATAATCATCCACATCATCTGCTATGATCCCTTGATAACGGTGTTTTAAATGCTGTTGATAGCTACCATCAGGTAATAATTTTTGGTGATACAATTCGGTAATTAGTGCATAAGTCAATAAACCTGTTTCTAAACACCAATTTCGCCAATTTAGTAGTAAAAAACCCAAAAAATCCGGCTCTAAATTGATAGAATTATCCTCTAAACCACTTTGTAATATCTGGGGAATATCTTCACAGGATACACCGCTATAAGCTGCCAATTGCCATAAATCTAGAATCCTTCTGACCAAACGATTCTCATTCATCCCTACACGCCGCAAAACTTCTGAATTTAACTGAGAACTCCAGAGTTTCGTCGCCAACTCTTGTTCCGTTTCGGGACGTAATCTAACCGGAAATTGTGCTTTGATTGACAATGAATCAATTAGCAACGGCCAAAACAAAATTACCTCATCTTGGAAAAAACCTAAAGCCGTTTTGACACGAATAGGATATTTTCCCAGTGTTAAAGTAGTAACTCTATCAGCTAATTCCCTGCGATTATCATCATTAGCAGCTAACAATAAAATACCTAGTTCTTTTTGGTGTAAATTTAAATTTTGATCTATAGATTGGGTTTGAGAATTGTGAATATTTTTATTATAAAATGAACCAGAAACTTGATTATTAACTTGCAACCAAGCATCAAAATAGCTGACCAAGCGAGTAGTTTTACCACTACGACTAGTACCAAAAATCCAAAGAGAATCAGAAATCATGGTTTTTGCGTTAATTTAAGTTTAAGAATTTACTAGATAATCCCAAATAATCGTCTCGATGAGAAGTACCGTGTCTAGCCAAAAAATATACCCCTTTTTATTGTCTGCTTACAAATGGTATCTACTGACACCAGAACGTTCTTTAAGTACAGCCTATCAAGCAGCTATAAAAATTAAGGAAATTGAAGATCAACACTTTAATGGTAACAAAATAGATTCCGAGTTTACCATACACAGTGCCAGTGTCATGGATTATTTTCAAGGAGATTTGCAAAAGTTATTAAAAACTGTGCAAATGCGGCTGACAGAATTTAAAGCTAGTCGGTGGTTTGCGAATGAATCTAAACAAAAAGCTGCCCTAAAATTGGGTATAGAATATTCTAGCCCCGCATTAATTTTAGAGAAACTAGAATTCATTGATCAAGTTACCTCCAAATATACTAATAATGATATAGATACAAATTATAACAACTCCAACTCTTCACCTGTTGTACCAGCCACAGATTTAGTTAATTCCCAACAATTTATTCCTAAAACATCAAATCAAGCCAACAAAAATACACCGAAAGGAAAAACTAATACAACAGGTATTTTACCACGGTCAATTTTAAGCACAATCACTCGCCTACAGGTAGAATTAGATCCAGAATCTGAACAAAATGTAGTTCAAAATTTTCGGAAAGCTCAACAAAGAAGTATTATCTCAATTCGGTTTATACTTTTACTAATTATCGTTCCTCTTCTAACTCATCAATTATCCAAGGCTTTAATTGTTAGTCCATTGGTAGAACATTTTCGCCATGATAAAACAGTAGAAGTTTTCCTAAATAGAGAAATGGAAGAAGAAGGATTATTAGCATTACAAAGATTTGAAGAAAGAACCAAATTTGAAGCCTTAATTAGTAATGCACCTCCCCTTACTGCCGAAGAATTAGAACTCAAAATAAAGAAGAAAGCAGAGGAAGTCAAAGAGGAATTTCGTAAAGAAAGTGATAATGCTATTAAAAATGTATTTGCTGATATTTTCGCAGTAATTACCTTCACCATCTTATTACTTGTTAGTAAGCGTTCTATCGCAGTCCTCAAAGAATTTTTTGATAACGTAGTTTATGGTTTAAGTGATAGTGCTAAAGCATTTATTATCATTTTATTTACCGATGTTTTTGTCGGTTTCCACTCTCCTCACGGTTGGGAAGTTCTCTTAGAAGGAATATCACGACATTGGGGATTACCAGCCAATCGTGATTTTATTTTCTTATTTATTGCCACATTTCCCGTAATTTTAGATACGATCTTCAAATATTGGATTTTCCGTTACTTAAATCGGATTTCACCTTCTGCCGTTGCTACCTACCATAACATGAATGAATAGCCAGCATTTTGCCAACATTACTATTAGCTTACCAATATTTATGGCTAGTTTGATTGTGGGCATACAACCACTCCCCAATCAAGAACTTGCTCCCCCAGAATGTCGGTTAGGAAAATGGAATTTACCAACATTAGTAAATTCAACTAAACAGAAGTTACCTGTACTCATTCCTAGAGTTCCCGTTACTTGTTGTCAACAAGATATTTCTTGTTTAGATCAGGCAATTGATAATGATAAAAAATCCCTGTTACAATCTATAGATTACAGCCTCAAATATTTACAAACAGAAAGAGCAGTTAGAGCCTATCAAAAATCAGCAATTACCAGAGAAAAAGTTTACAATAGTTTGCAAAGATTTCGCCAACTATTGATTTCCACAAAATCACCTCAGCAACTACAAGCAGCCATAGACAAAGAATTTGTTTTTTATCAATCTATCGGCAGAGATAACAAAGGAACAGTTTTATTTACCGCTTATTATGAACCATTATATCTAGCCAGTCGTCAACCTACAAAAGAGTTTCGCTATGCGGCTTATCGTTCTCCTACTGATTTAGCATCTTGGGCTAAACCTCATCCCACCAGATCAGAATTAGAAGGTACAGATGGTTTACAAGGTGGAAAAGGAAAATTAAAAGGATTAGAATTATTTTGGTTTAGAGATCGTCTTGAACCTTATATGATTCAAATTCAAGGTTCAGCAAAACTCAAATTAACAGATGGAACTCACACAACTATCGGTTATGCAGGTAACACAGCTTATAATTATCGAAGTTTAGGTAGGTCATTAGTTGATGATGGTAAATTTCCCTTAGAAGGGTTAAATATGCCCATTATCCTCGACTATTTCCGCAAATATCCCCAGGATTTAAATATTTATATTCCGCGCGATCAAAGTTTTGTATTTTTTCAGGAAACCCACGGACAACCAGCCCAAGGTTCTATTGGTGTACCAGTTACTCCAGAGCGTTCTATTTCTACAGATAAATCCCTCATGCCTCCCGGTGCTTTAGCATTAATTCGCGCTCCTTTTCCCTATATTAATAAGAGTAATAAAATCGAACATCGGCTAGTAAGTCGTTACGTTTTAGATCAAGATACAGGTGGCGCAATTAAAGGCGCAGGGAGGGTAGATTACTTTTTAGGAACTGGTGAATCAGCCGGTGAAAGGGCAGGATTAACAGTCAGTAATGGACAATTATTTTATCTGTTGCTAAAACCGTAATCTTGAGGGCAATTTTTTGACCCCTAAACTAAGTTTTTGGAATATGGGAGGGCGATAGCGCAATTTTCAACGCCAACCTACTTAGCGCTGCTGCAAGCAGTTCGCTGTTTTGGGGATGTAGGAATTTAGGAAAGCGATCGCTGTTAAAATTAAAGAGATTTTGAAGGGTATGAAGCGATGACAGTTACAGCAATTAGACCCGTAACAATCGAAGAGTTTTTACAATTACCAGAAACAGAACCTGCTTCCGAATTTATTAATGGACAGATCATACAAAAACCGATGCCTCAAGGGGAACATAGTCAACTTCAGATTGACCTCTGCGAAACAATTAATCAAATTGCCAAACCTCAAAAAATCGCCAAAGCCTTTCCCGAACTACGCTGTGTTTTTGGTGGATTAGCGATCATTCCCGACATAGCTGTATTTCGTTGGGAGCGAATCCCTCGGTTGCCATCAGGACGGATTGCCAATCGTTTTGAAATCCATCCAGATTGGGCTATTGAAATTCTCTCTCCCGATCAGAGATATAAACAAGTCCTAGCCAAATTACTACACTGTGCTGAGTATGGTACTGAGTTGGGTTGGTTGCTTGATACTGAAGATGAGAGTATTTTAGTAGTAGATAGCGATCGCCGAGTTAGGGAATTTAAAAATAGTGATCGTCTGCCTGTTCTTACAGGGATTTCATTAGAGCTAAACGTTCAAGAAGTCTTTAGCTGGTTGATTTTTTGACAGGATCGCTTTTATGGAATGTGAGCGAGGGCGATAGCGAAGCGCTGCTGCAAGCAGTTCGCTTTTTGGGATGTGGAGGTGCGATAGCGAAGCGCTCCGCAGGAATCGCGCTAATAGGATAAAAGGGTCAAAAAAGGCTATAATCATACTTGTACCTAATTATGTACAACTCTAGCCATGAACATCGTCAACTTTAGCGAAGCAAGAAACAATTTTAAATCCGTACTAGATACAGTGGCCAATGATAAAAACTGTACTGTCATTGTTAGAAGAGATGCAGAAGATGCTGTAGTCATGTCTAAAAGTTATTATGACAGTTTGATGGAAACGGTTTATCTGTTAAAATCTCCCGCTAATGCTCAACATTTAGAAGAAGCGATCGCCGAATACAAAGCAGGGAAAACACAAGAACACGATTTAATCAATGCGTAAATTAGCTTGGGGTAGTAAAGCGTGGAAAGATTATCTTTATTGGCAATCTCAAGACAAGAAAACTTTAAAAAGAATCAATGGACTTATCGAAGATACTTTATCAGATCCCTTTGAAGGAATCGGTAAACTCGAACCATTAAAAGAGAATTTGTCAGGTTTTTGGTCTCGCCGTATTGATGAAACAAATCGTCTTATTTATGCTACCGATGATGATTATCTGACAATTATTTCATGTCGCTATCATTACCAAGAATAATCAGTGCGATAGCGAAGCACGACCTAGTAATCACTTTTTAGGATGTGGGGGTGATCGCTACGACAGACTACGGCTATGCACTGAATAGGGAAAGTTTTGGAAGTTAATCTGTTAAAATTTGTTCAGGTAAACAACTGAAAATGTAAAATCCATGAAAATTAAAGCCATTATTCATCCTGCCGAAGAAGGGGGTTATTGGGCTGAAGTCCCTGCACTTCCTGGTTGTATAACAGAAGGGGATACAATGGAAGAATTAATTAATAACCTTCAAGATGCTATACAAGGTTGGCTAGAAGTAGCAAATGAAATTCAAAAACTAGATCCAATCTCACAAGTGATTGAAATTGCAGTATGAAATCAATTTCTGGGAAAAAACTATGTAAAATTGTCGAGAAAAAAGGCTGGATTCTCAGAAAAATTACAGGCAGTCATCATATTTATGAAAAATCTGATGAAAGTAAAATTATCTCTATTCCTGTGCATAGAAATCAAGATTTAAAACTTGGGACTTTAAAATCAATCATGAAAGTAGCTCAATTAGTAGAAGATGATTTATAATTAGCACTTATTTTTTGTGTTAAGGATGCGATAGCGAAGCGCTGCTGCAAGCAGTTCGCTGTTTAGGGGACTTCCAAGAAATAAATTATCCTGATTAACGAACCACAGAGGCGCAGAGGACACAGAGGAATAAGGGTTTGAGAGATTTTTGCGTTAGGTGGTTGAGTATTTTTTTATTTGGAAGTCCCTAGTAGTCTGTCAACCCGAAAATGACGGGTGAAGGCAAGTAGGGGGAGAAGAGAGGTAGGGGGAGAAGAGAGGTAGGGGGAGAAGAGAGGTAGGGGAGGTAGGGGAGGTAGGGGAGATAGGGGAGGGAAGAACAAAAGTTTTTTCGGATTATTACCCGTCAAAATAAATTTGACGAACTACTAGAGGGTTTGGGTTAAAAACTTAGGATATAATGATTGAAGATTTAAAAGAAGAGCTTGATTGTCAGTAACCCAGCCCTAAAGGGACTGGGCTTGTAAGAGAAATCAAGCAAGCCGTACTGACCAGACCACCCTGAGTTTACTCTCATGGTAGCGGTTAAAACCGTGGTCAGTGAGCAGTTCGGCAAACTCACTGTAACACTTGTCGAACTGCTTGTGCCGTTTCCCTCTCAGGGCTAAAGCCGCTGATTTTCCCACTTACCGAGTATTCTTATGAATTACCAAGACATTATTACGATTGAATCAGGAAAACGCAGTGGAAAACCCTGTATTCGGGGAATGCGTATAACTGTGTACGATATTTTGGAATATCTAGCAGGTGGTATGACAGAAGCAGAAATTCTCGAAGATTTTTCAGAACTGACATCTGAAGATATTAAAGCCTGTCTATCTTTTGCTGCTGATCGAGAGAAAAAGTTATTTGTCGCTGCACTATGAAACTGCTATTAGATGAAAATCTGTCAGATCGGATTATTAATAAAATTATTGATCTATATCCCGATTCAGCACACGTTAAGACTTTAGCACTGATAAATACTGATGATGCAATTATATGGGAATATGCTAAAGCGAATAGTTTTGTGATTGTTTCCAAAGACTCTGATTTTCATCAACGTAGTTTACTTTATGGTCATCCGCCTAAGTTTATTTTTCTTCGTATTGGTAATGGTCCTACATCAAAAATTGTGCAGATTTTGACAGATAATTTTGTCACAATCATTCAATTTGACAGCAGTGAAACAGAAAGTATTTTGGTCTTAACCTAACTTGGAGTACGATCGCCAATCCTATCGGGAGATGTGCGATAGCGAAGCGCTCCGTAGGAATCGCTTTGATAATGAGGGTTTTGGAGGTGCGATCACTTAATTCTTAACCTAGAAATGTTTGTTCGCTAACACCAAACCGTTTAGCCAAAATTTTAATCATCCTTAAACTTAATTCTTGTTTCCCATTAAGTAAATCTAATAATAACGGCTCTTGCGGTACTTTTATGGTGGAAACTCAAATAACTAAAATTTAGTACCTAAAATTTATATTCATTAAGTCTCAGACTTCAGTGCCAGCAAGAGATTACAAGATTTTAAATATGTTCAGATAGCAATGATGATATAATGATAATTATAAAACACAAAAGTTTTGGTGATAGCTATGAAATTTTCTGTAGATCAAATTCTCAATCTCCCAGATACGAAAGGGTTAAAGAATCGCTGTTGTGGTGAACATGAGAGCGATTAACTGTTACCAAAAACTATTAACATTCACAAACTCATACCCTTGTTCTAATAATTTGGGAATCAAAATATTAATAGTTTCCGCCACATCTTTTCCACCAAAATAGCCATCGTGCAAGACAATTAATGAACCGTTTTTAACTTGCTTTATAACTCGATTTACCACAACATTTACACCAGGATGAACCCAATCTTCAGAAACTACACTCCACATCACTGGACGATAATTCCACTGTTGAAATAATTGTAATGTTTGAGGTGTGAAAAAACCGTTGGGAGGACGCACATCTCGTACTTGTTCGGGGGTTAAATTACAAGCATTGTAAATAGCAACTTGGGTTTTTTCTAAACTTTGTTTGAGTTGGGTTGACGAAAGTAGGGGAAAAGAATCATGTTCATAGCCATGTAGTCCGATCCAGTGTCCTTGTGTGCTAACTGTTTTCGCAGTTTCTGGAAACCGATTCACACAATTTCCTAACCAGAAAAAACTAGCGGTAATGTTATAACGCTTTAAAACCGATAATACTTGGGGTGTGTATTGGGGATGAGGTCCATCATCAAAGGTAAGGGCGATAGTTTTACTGTTCGAGTTTCCACACCATAGACAATGGGGAAAGGTGGGTTGGAGAAGCCGATAAACAAGGGGAAATAGAGGTGCAAATTCCATTGTTAAAAATATCTTTGTAACAAAAACTGTAACAACAACCTAATTTATGATCACACTGGTTTAAATTGGTAAAAAATCTGCGGGTAATCCCTGAACGGAAAATGACGTTGTGCAAAGATATTCGAGATTATCAAATTCTTTTTTTGAGTTTATTTCTGATTTTGGGAATTGCGACGCGAGACTGGACATTACATCCAGAATTTATTGGTGTGGCGATCGCCTCTTGCATTATAACTCAAATTATCTGCTCATTAATCACTAAATCCCAGGACACAATCCCAGTAATTAATATCCGTAGTCCCCTAATTACCTCTTTGGGACTGAGTTTATTACTACGCGCTGATCATTGGTCAACAATGGCTTTAGCTGGATTTGCAGCCATAGCTAGTAAATTTATTTTCCAATTTGGGGAAAAGCATTTTTTTAACCCTGCTAATTTCGGCATTATTGCCGTTCTTACCCTCACTAATGATGCTTGGGTATCCCCAGGACAATGGGGAGAAGAATGGTGGTATGCGTTGTTATTTGTGGGGACTGGAGGCATGATTTTACAGCGTATTGGTCGTTGGGATACTACCGCCGCTTTTCTAGGTGCTTATTCCCTCCTAGCAGCCATCAGAAATATGTGGTTAGGTTGGACTTGGGACGTTTATTTTCATCATTTAATGAGTGGATCTTTACTGTTATTTTCTTTATTTATGGTGACAGATCCACGTTCAATTCCCAACGCCCCCATGAGTAGAATTTTATGGGCAGTATCTATTGCTTTATTAACATTTATTTTGCGAAATTTCTTCTTTATTCCCACCGCTGTTTTTTGGGCTTTATTTGCCCTCGCACCCTTAACTATTTTCCTAGATAGATTCTGGGTTACACCGAGATTTTCTTGGTGGCAGCAACCAGAATTATCAGCAGAAAAATAACCAATCAACTATTATTAATTAAGGATCAAAATGCAACTTTTACGCCTATTCATGCCCTTAATTTCTGCACTTTTAGCAGTGCTGTGTTTTGTGCCTACAGCTTGGGCTTTCTGTGGTTTTTATGTAGCTAAAGCCGATACAAAACTCTATAATCAAGCTTCACAAGTCATACTAGCAAGAGATGGAAATCGTACCGTCTTAACAATGGCTAATGATTTTCAAGGTGATGTTAAAGATTTTGCCGTTGTTATTCCCGTTCCCACTGTTTTAAAAAAAGAACAAGTTCATGTAGCCCAACCGAAAATTATTGAACGATTAGATGCTTTTAGCGCCCCCAGATTAGTTGAATATTTCGATTCTGACCCCTGCGCTCAAGATAATATAATGACGGATATGCCAGCACCACAAGCAGCAGCAAGAATGAGAGGTGCAGAAAATAGCATGAAGAAAGATAGCAGTTTAGGTGTGACTGTTGAAGCCAAATTTAATGTAGGTGAATATGATATTGTCATCTTGAGTGCTAAAGAATCTGGTGGACTAGAAATTTGGCTAAATCGCAATGGTTATAAAATTCCTAAAGGTGCAAAGGAATTACTAAAACCCTATATTCGTTCTTCAATGAAATTCTTTGTTGCTAAAGTCAACTTAGATAAATTTGCCGAATCAGGTTATCAATTACTGCGTCCTTTACAAATTTCCTACGAATCACTGAAATTTATGTTACCGATTCGTTTAGGAATGATTAACGCTACCAAAGAACAAGATTTAATTGTTTATATTCTTTCACCCCAAGGACAGGCAGAAATCACTAATTATCGCACAGTTAAAGTTCCTTCCGATGTAAATATTCCTATTTTCGTGAAAAATGAATTTGGTGATTTTTATAAATCCATGTTTCAAAGTTCCTACACCAAAGAAGATAAAAAAGTTGGCTTTTTGGAATATGCTTGGGATATGAGTAGTTGTGATCCTTGTTCTGCTGAACCACTCAATAATGAAGAATTAAAACAAGCGGGTGTGTTTTGGTTGGATAATAATAGCAGTGATAGACCAGTATCTCCCAGTTTTCGTTCTCGTTTTCCTAGTAGTAGTGTTTTCATTACTCGCTTGCACGTGCGCTACACCAGAAATAAATTTCCTGAAGATTTAATGTTTCAAGCAACTTCACAACGAGATTCTTTTCAAGGACGTTATATTTTACAACACCCATTTACAGGTAATCTCGAATGTAGTGCAGGAAGACAATATAAAAGTTCATTAAATCAGCGATTTGAAAAAGAAGCGCAAACTCTAGCTAGACTGACCAACTGGAATATTCAAAACATTCGCCAAAAAATGCAATTATCTGTGGGAAATATTTCTACTTCTTGGTGGGATAATTTCTTAGCTTGGTTTGGTCTGTAAATTTCTTTGACTTGCAAGAGTCATATCCCCGACTTCTTTAAGAAGTCGGGGATATTAATTTAGGATCTTTTCTAAATCAATTTGATTATGTTTTTGTTCGGAGTCAATTCAACCTACAGACTTTTGGTTTTTGACTTCTATTAGGAGTTATTTTAATTTAGATAAGATAAACCCCTTTGATTTTTATCAAGACTATCATAACATAACCCTCTCAGAAGTCAAGACCCTTGAAAATACGTTGAGTCATTCGCAGGTATTCTCAATAATTTTGGGTGAAAAATGCCAGGTTAAACTTTTTTGGGAAAATGGGGTTAAGAATTATTAAGATAGTGACGCTAAAACGTTAAGATGTAAAGGGTGAGAGGAAGAAAACAAGAAATATGAACTAATTTGTGGTCTCATTGCGTAATTAACGAGTATATTCTTGTATATATTCTAAATATTAACGTATCTACCACAACCTAACATGACTCAGATATGTTGTCTAAATGCAGACTGTCATAATCCACCTATACCAGATACGACAAAGTTTTGTCCTAACTGCGGTGTTCCTTTGGTTATTCTCAGAAACCGTTATCGTCCTGTTAAACCTTTGGGTGGTGGTGGTTTTGGGAAGACTTATTTAGCTGAAGATGTTGATAAATTAAATGAGAAGTGTGTTATTAAACAATTTGCACCTCAAACTCAAAGTACCTATGCTTTAAAAAAAGCCAAGGAGTTATTTGAACAAGAAGCGAACCAACTAAAAGACCTCAAACATCTCCAAATTCCCCAATTACAAGCTTATTTTGATGAGGATGATTGTTTATATTTAATTCAAGATTTTATTGAAGGTGAAAATTTATTAATTGAGTTAGCGAATCAAGGAAATTTTAACGAACAAAAAATTCGGGATTTGTTACTTGATTTATTACCAGTTTTACAAATAGTCCATAGTAATAACATTATTCACCGCGACATTAAACCAGAAAATATTATGCGTCGTCGCAGTGATGGGAAATTATTTTTAATTGATTTTGGTGCTTCCAAACAACTCCAAGGTACAATGCGACCAGGTACAAAAATCGGTACTTTTGGTTATGCTTCTCTAGAACAAATGGAAGATAGAGAGGTTTATCCTGCTAGTGATTTATTTAGTTTAGGTGCAACTTGCTTTCATTTAATGACTGGGGTTTATCCTGGGGATTTGTGGAACAGACAAGGTTACAGTTGGGTGAAAGATTGGCGTAAACATTTACAGCAATCTGTAAGTTTAGAATTAGGACAAATTTTAGATAATTTATTAAAACTAGAAAATCCAGACCGTTATCGGTCAGTAGAAGAAGTTTTACAAGCCTTAAAAGCACCTCCAAAAACTAATTATTCCCGTCGTGGTTTTTTGCAAATTGCAGGTTTAGTGGTTGGAGGATTTACCATAGCCGTAATAGTACCAAATATATTTGGGAATAAGAATCGAAAACTTACCAAACCATTAGTAATTCTAAAAAATATCACCTCAGCGATTTTAGTTAATACCCTAACTGGTCATTCTGACGGAGTTGATTCCCTAGCCATTAGCCCTGATGGTAAGATTTTAGTTAGTGGTAGTGGCGACAAGAGTATCAAAATCTGGAATTTGCCAACAGGAAAATTGAAATCTACCCTGACTGGTCATTCTTCCGGGGTTAATTACCTAGCTATCACCCCCGATGCTAAGACTTTAGTCAGTGCAAGTTGGGACGACACTATCAAAATCTGGAACTTGCCAACGGGAAAATTAAAATCTACTCTCACTGGTCATAGTAACGGGGTTTATTCCCTAGCGATTAGCCCCAATGGTAAGATTTTAGTTAGTGGTAGTGGTGACAAAAAGATCAAAATCTGGAACTTGCAAACAGGAAAATTAAAATCTACCCTCACTGGTCATTCTAACTGGGTTAGTTCCCTAGCCATTAGCCCCGATAGCAAAATTTTGGTCAGTGGTAGTTATGACAAGAGTATCAAAATCTGGAATTTGCTAACGGGAAACTTGGAATCTACACTCACTGGTCATTCTAACTGGGTTCATTCCGTAGCCATTAGCCCCAATGGTAAGACTTTGGTAACTGGGAGTGCTGACAACACTATCAAAATCTGGAACTTGCAAACAGGAAAATTAAAATTTACCCTCACTGGTCATTCTGGCTGGGTTCGTTTTGTAACTATCAGCCCCGATGGTCAGACTTTGGTGAGTGGGAGTTGGGACAACACTATCAAAATTTGGAATTTAGCTACAGGAGAATTGAAATCTACCCTCACTGGTCATTCTTACCGGGTTACTTCCCTAGCCATCAGCCCCGATGCTAGGACTTTAGTGAGTGGAAGTGATGACTGGACTATCAAAATTTGGCGGTTAGAATAGTCTGGGTCAGGATAACCAGGATTAAAGGATTTACAGGATGGTTTTTGAAGATTGATCTAGATTTTCAGAAATTGTATTTTGTCAGAATCAGGATGTCCAGGATTTAAGGATGTACAGGATAAGAACGCAGATAGACGCAGATGGTGAGAATTAGGAAAACCAAAATTTAGGGATGTAGAGGATGAAATAGGAAAATCTCTCTAAAACCTCTTACCTTCGTTTCTATCCCTATGGCTCTTGCGTCGCCACGCAAGCTATCGGGACGCTACGCGAACGTACCTTAGTGGTTCATTCTTCCATGACTTGTGCGTAACCAACCATCATTAAATCACATCCTGAAAATCCTCAAATCCTGGACATCCTGATTTTGACAAAAAATCTTCCAAGAGCTTTACCTATTTATTCACTTCCAATAACTGAGAAGTCTCTAATCTTGACATCCACTTTTCTAAATAAACTTGATTATGTTTTTGCTCAGATGGATCTTGACTATCTAGAGGATAAGGTAAAAGTCCTAAAATTGCGGCGCTAGTTACACAAAACATAGACTTTTGGAAACTCATACAAATTTGCACTCGCAAATCATCTTCACCCCGAAGACTGCGACGATAAATATTATGTAAATATTCTGGGAGATAATGGCGCATATCCTGCATTAACAATGTGGGAGGAATACCTGCACCACCAATAGGTAAAGGATCTGCGTATAATGCACCATATTGAAATCGAGATAAATCTGGGGGAACTTGATATGCTTGTGCGTTTAAAGAAACTGTACCTAAAAATGGTGTGCCTCTAAAAAATACCGCTTCTACATAGGGAATTGCGGTATCTGCAAGGAAGGTTAACCCAACTGATTGAGGAATAAGATCATAAACTTTATCGCCAATTTTGACACTATATGTAATTGGTTTCATTGCATCTGCAACTAAAGCCAGTTTAATATGGTCTACAACTTGGGGAATTGTTTTAATTTCGCCGTTGTCATAGCGATCTGATAAACTCAGAAACATATCCGCCATGACTCGCCAAAATTGGCCTAACCCAGTATAATAAGCAGAGACTCGTAACTGTTCTATCAAGAATTCGGGAAACAGTTCATTTACTCCCCAAATGAGGGGATTATATTTAAATTTAGCAGCAATAATAGCTTTAGCTCTGTCTTGAAATTCTTTGGTATCTAAGTATGCGTCTAAACCGCCGCCACCATGCCACATCATGGTTTTCATGCAATATTCAGCATATTCAAAATTAATCCGATCATGCCATAAATGGCGGAATAATTTGGCAACGGAAATATCGCCATCAAAATATTTAAAGAAGGGAAAAAATACTAAAAATTGATGTTCAGCAATGTAGATAAGATTTTTAGAATAGGCATCTAAAACCACTCCATAACTTTTAAGAATGCCAACAACTTCTAAAACGTTTTCGGGACTATCTTTGAGTAATGCTTCTCCAGTTTGTAAGCGTTGAATATATTCAGCTAGAGGGTTGTAGGTGGGATTTTTTTGAGTTTTCATGATGTCAATTCTCCTGGAATTCAACTGTCTTAACTATGATTTTTGGGATTTTTTTGATTTGTTTGATGATCTGGTTGTGGTGATTATTTTTCTCGGAAAGTTAAGAATCCAATAGTTCCCGACTTGCTACTAGATGATGATTATTAGTTTTTACCATTGTGGTAATTGTGGCTTGGGTATAATAGACTAACCAATTGGGTTGAATACCAAAAATAACGATCGCTACTGCTAGAATGATGGCAGGGATGCGATCGCTCCAATACACACGAGGTAAGTTAGTAACTGCTGCTGATAACCGCCCAAAAAAGGCACGATTTAAGAGAATTAGGAAGTAAACCGCAGTTAAACCATTTCCGAGCATGGCTAATAATGTTTGGACGGGGAAAATGGCAAAACTGCCCCGAAAAACAATAAATTCGGAAATAAATCCCACCATTCCCGGTATACCTGCACTGGCCATAACGGCAAAAATCATTAAACTACCAATAACTGGTAAACCTCGTTCTGGGTTTAATAGTCCCCGAATGACATTTAAATCTCGACTACCAGCTTTTTTGTAAACAACTCCTACCAACAGGAATAACATAGCGGATATTAATCCATGACTAATCATTTGCATAACTGCCCCCAAGACGCTGAGGGGTGTGGATGCGGCTGCTGCTAACAAGACATAGCCCATGTGGCCGATAGAACTATAAGCCACCATTTTTTTCATGTCCGTTTGCGCGATCGCACAAGATGCCCCAAACAAAACGCTAACTACTGCCCATGTAGCTAACCAAGGTGCTGCATAAGCCCAAGCATCTGGCAATAAATTCATGCCAAATCGCAGTAAGCCATAAGTCCCTAATTTTAATAATATCCCAGCCAACAGCACAGATATGGGTGTGGAGGCTTCCACGTGGGCATCTGGTAGCCAAGTATGGAAGGGAACGAGGGGGATTTTAATGCCAAATCCTACTAAAATGCCGACAAGGAGTAAAATTTGCGTTGCTAAGGGTAGAGACTGGGTATTTAAGGTTGCTAGTCCAAAACTGGGAGAACCACTCAACCAAACCATCCCCAGGAAACTGGCTAAAATGACGATTCCTGAAAAAGCTGTATAAATCAGAAATTTTGTGGCTGCATAACCCCGTTTTTCTCCCCCCCAAATCGCAATTAGTAAATATAAGGGTATTAGTTCCAATTCATAAAACAGGAAGAATAATAATAAATCCTGTGCTAAAAATGCTCCTATCACCCCAGCACTTAAGAGCAGAATTAGAGAGTAATAAAATCTAGGACGTTGTTGGGATTCATCGCTGCTATAAATAGCAATACAAGTTAATATTCCATTGAGAATTAATAAAGGTAGTGATAGACCATCTATGCCCAGATTGTAATTTAAGCCAATAGCATCTATCCAAGGTAAGGATTCAGCAAACTGTTGACCAATTTCTCCAGGGTTAAACTGAGTTGCTAGGAAAATACTCCATGCGAAAATAATCACGCTAAAGACGAAAGCAATGATTCTGGATAGTTTACCAGAGATGGTAAAAGGATAGAAACCAATAAAAGCCGCACCAATTAACGGCAGTAAGATCAATGTACTGAGCATGAAAGTTAGGGAATAGAGGGTGGGGGAGGGGGGTAGGGGGGGTAGGGGAGATGGGGGAGGTGGGGGAGGTAGGGGGGGTAGGGGAGGTGGGGGAGGTGGGGGAGGTAGGGGAAGAATATTACCAATTACCCATTACCAATTACCCATTACCTAAAAAGGTAATTTCTCGAATAAACCTAATGACAGACTAATGAGGAAACCAAGAATGCTAATAACGATGAGGATTGTTAGCATATAGCCTTGGGATTGACCAGAAATACTGTATTTCAAACTTTGTCCGCTAAAAATTGCAGCAAAGCCGACTAAGTTGACTAGACCATCTACCAAAAAGCGATCGCTCCACGCGGATATCCTCGATAACAGCGCCACAGCACTTACAATCGTTAAGCGATAAATGCGGTCTATGTAAAAATCATAGCCTAATAAGTCTTGTATAAGTCGCCAAATCAAAATTCTCGATCTTGACCAAGCCTTGTGCAGATAAATTGTTGCGCCAATAGTCACCCCAGCAATGGTAGAAGCTACTAAAGATCCGACTACATACCAATCTAGGCTTTCCCAGCTAGGTAATAAATACCATTGCTGTAGCATCAGGGGTAATAATAGCGTCAGGATAGTTAAAGTCACCATTGGTAATGCCATTGGCCAGGCAACTTCTGGAGCGCGACGGGTTTTTGGTTGGGGTTGTCCCCAAAAAACTAACCGGAATACCCTAGTTAAATTCAAAGCCGTTAAGCCGTTAACTAAGATTAAAACCACAATTACCCAAGGGCTAATTTTGACTAAGCCATCAGCCCATGCTATCATTGCCCAAAAACTGCCCAGTGGTAGTAGTGTTACCATACCTGCCGAACCGACTATAAAAGCTGTGGTAGTAGCTGGCATTCTTGACCACAAACCCCCCATTTCTGTTAAATCTTGGGTTTGGGTAGTGTAGATAACTGAACCAGAACTCATGAATAATAAGGCTTTGGCAATAGCATGACTCAGGAGTAACATTAACGCCACTCCACCTTGTTCCAAGCCTACCGCCAAAAATACTAATCCCATGTAAGCACTGGTGGAATGGGAGAGCGATCGCTTAATATCAATTTGGGCTAGAGATACCAATGTCGCCCCCACCGCTGTCATTATCCCCACAACCACCAAAGTATTTAAGGCAATAGGGGACAAATATAATAATGGTTGGACTTTGTAGAGGAAATAAGCACCCCCAGCTACCACCAACGAATTCCGCATCACCGAAGCCGGGTTGGGTCCCTCCATTGCCTCATCTAACCACAAATGCAGGGGAAATTGAGCGCACTTACCAGCAGGACCGGCAATTAAACCCAAACAGAGCAAGGTTGATGTCACAGGGTTTAAATCAGCGGTTTGCGCCCACTCATACAAATCCGAAAAGTTTAAACTACCCGCTAAAGTAGAAAGAGTCACCACAGCCATTAGCAGCAATAAATCACCTACCCGCTTTGTTAAGAAGGCATCTCGCGCCGCCGTCACTACCAACGGTTGAGCATACCAAAATCCCACCAGTAAATAAGTCGAAAGGGTGAGAACTTCCAGCAAAGCATAGCTGAGAAACAAAGAATCACTAATTGCTAGACCACTCAGAGCAGCTTCAAAAAATCCGACTAGACCAAAAAATCTGGCTAAAGACCAATCTTTTTCCATGTAGCCTAGGGCGTAAATTTGCGCTAATAGACTTAATCCAGTAATTAAAACTGTCGCCCCAACACTGACTACGGAAATTTCCAAGGCAAAAGATAATTGAAAATCAGCAGCTTGAAACCAAGTAATTACTAAATTTGCCTGTTCTCGATTCCAGATATCTTTAAATACTAATAAACTATGGAAAAAACCTAAGATGGTAGTCAATAAATTCAAGTAAGCCGCAGGTCTAGGTCCGGTACGCTGGATGATTCCTATACTCCAAGGCAAAGTCAAAATTGCCCCTAGTAAACTATAAAGAGGCACAAAGCAACTCGTTAAAAATAGAAACTCGTTCATCTAATATTTTCCTTAACAACTCAGTTCCGATTCTCTTAAGCAGCCTTTAAATAATCATTTGCTCAAAAAGCAATATCTTTGCGAAAATCTATGTTTTCTTAACTTTTTTTAGCTCAATATGCCTAAGCACATTTACTTTAGATTAGCCTATTATTGAGCCATTAAATATAATTTAACATCTTAGATATGCTAATAATTTTTGAACAACATTTTTTTTATTTTTCTGCTTCTTTTAAATTTGTTTTTTAAGTACGTTGGTAAAATTTGCAGATTTTTACCCACTATTTATGGCAACAGCGAATTACAGGAAAGATATGGCCAGTAGCCCGTCCGTCCCATATATAGCACTCACCAATCCTTCCCATCAAAGAATTAGCTTGGACTATGAACTATAGTAGTTCTCAAAGTGATAAAGAAATTATAAAGCATAAGTTGTCACCCTAGGGATCAGTGAATTTTAATCTCATAAAAGACCGTATGAACTTTTGTTAACTTTTTTTAATATATTTTATTACAAACTATTATAGTAATTTATGTTGCCAGGGATGCCAAGGTTTCCTATGCTTAAATGTGGCAGTATTTTCGGATCAGGATGAGCATCCCCGTCCAAAATTTCCACCCATAGTTCTAATTCGATTAAATTTTGAGGAGTTCTGCGATGCCAATTGCAGTTGGAATGATTGAAACTAAAGGCTTTCCCGCAGTAGTAGAAGCTGCTGACGCCATGGTGAAGGCTGCCCGTGTGACTTTAGTAGGATATGAAAAAATTGGTAGCGCTCGGGTTACAGTTATTGTGAGAGGAGATGTTTCTGAAGTTCAAGCTTCAGTAGCAGCCGGCATTGAAGCAGCTAAAAGAGTCAACGGTGGTGAAGTGGTATCTACCCACATCATTGCTCGTCCTCATGAAAACCTAGAATATGTCTTGCCAATTCGTTATACAGAAGCTGTAGAACAGTTCCGGGCTTAGTCTAATTACTGTTTAAACGAAAAACATTAACGGGGCTGCTGGCTTGAGTTTAAATCTGGTACAAGTAAAAATTTAATTTAAGGACAAAAACAAATGTCAATTGCAGTAGGAATGGTAGAGACTCTAGGCTTTCCAGCCGTAGTGGAAGCTGCTGATGCGATGGTAAAAGCTGCTCGTGTTACCTTGGTTGGTTATGAAAAAATCGGTAGTGGTCGGGTAACAGTTATCGTTCGTGGTGATGTTTCCGAAGTTCAAGCTTCCGTAGGTGCTGGAGTAGAATCAGTTAAGCGCGTCAACGGTGGACAAGTCCTATCCACCCACATCATTGCTCGTCCCCACGAAAACTTGGAATATGTCCTCCCCATTCGTTATACCGAAGATGTAGAACAATTCCGGGAAGGTGTTAACACAATCCGCCCTTTCGGTAGAAGACCATAATTAATAATGCAAATTGCCAGAGTTCGTGGCACAGTAACTAGCACCCAAAAAGATCCCAGTCTGCGGGGTGTGAAGCTACTAATGTTGCAATTAATAGATGAAAATGGCAATCTCCTGCCAGTATACGAGGTAGCCGCCGATAACAGTGTAGGGGCAGGAGTAGACGAGTGGGTACTTGTCAGTCGTGGCAGTGCGGCTCGGCAATTATCAGGTAATGAACAACGACCCTTAGACGCAGCAGTAGTGGCAATTATAGACACCATTTACGTTGAAGATCGTGTAATTTACAGCAAAAAAGACCAGTATAGATAGTCAGGGAATAGGGAACAGGTGACAGGTGACAGGTGACAGGGAACAGAGAAGAAGTAAAAACTGACCACTGACCAATAACCACTGACAACTGACCACTGACAACTGACCACTAACAACTGACAAAAAGCTTATTTCAGGAGGAATCTCGCAATGGTAGTCCGCAGCACGGCGGCACCCCCAACCCCATGGTCAAGGAGTTTAGCAGAACCAAAAATCCATGAAACTGCGTTTGTCCACTCTTCTTGTAACCTCATTGGTGATGTCAATATAGGTGCAAATGTCATCGTAGCTCCCGGTACTTCGATTAGAGCAGATGAAGGAACACCTTTTTGTATTGGTGAAAATACCAATATTCAAGATGGTGTCGTCATTCACGGGTTGGAGCAAGGCCGAGTCATCGGTGATGATGGCAAGGAATACTCAGTATGGGTTGGCAAACGTGCTTCCATTACCCACATGGCACTCATTCATGGACCCGCTTACGTTGGCGATAGTTGTTTTATCGGCTTTCGTTCTACCGTATTTAATGCCAGAGTGGGCGCAGGCTGCATAGTGATGATGCACGCCTTAATTCAAGATGTGGAAATCCCACCGGGTAAATACGTAGCTTCTGGATCAATAATTACTACCCAGCAGCAAGCGGACAGGTTGCCAGATGTACAAGCACAGGATCAAGAATTTGCTCACCATGTAGTAGGGATTAATCAGGCTTTAAGGGCTGGTTATCACTGTGCTGCGGATAGCAAGTGTATTGCGCCCATTCGGGATGAACTTAATCTTTCCGGTGCTAAATCTTATACAAGTATTGAAGTTGAAGAGTTAGAAAGGAGTAGTGACGTGGCGAGCTATAGCTTGGGTGCAGAAACAGTAGATCAATTACGTTATCTACTAGAACAAGGATTTAAAATTGGCACAGAACACGTAGACCAAAGACGTTTCCGTACAGGTTCTTGGCAAAGTTGTCAAGCAATTGAAACTCGGTCTTTAGGTGAAGCTGTTGCGGCTGTAGAATCTTGTTTGCGAGATCACAGTGGCGAATATGTGCGCCTTTTTGGTATTGACAACAATAGAAGACGGGTATTAGAAACTATTGTTCAACGTCCTGATGGGGTAGTTGCTGGCACATCTAGCTTCAAAGCTCCTGCGGCTGCATCTACCAGTAGCTACAACGGTAATGGCAATGGTAACGGTGTTGGTAGTGCCAAACTGAGTGCCGAAACTGTAGATCAAATCCGTCAACTTTTGGCTGGAGGTTTCAAAATTGGTACAGAACACGTAGATGAGCGTCGCTTCCGTACTGGTTCTTGGAATAGTTGTGAACCAATTCAATCTAATTCCACTCAGGCAGTTGTTTCTGCTTTGGAAGAGTGTATAGAAACTCATCAAGGTGAGTATGTACGTTTGATTGGGATTGATACCAAGGCTAAACGCCGTGTCTTAGAAACAATTATCCAAAGACCAAACGGACAAGTAACATCTTCTGGTAGCACCAAATCATTTACCAGTACAGGTTCAAGTTCTGCAACTGCTACGGCGACAGCTACTAGCACCAGTTTAACTGCGGAAATAGTAGGTCAATTGCGCCAACTGTTATCCAGTGGAGCAAAAATTGCGGTGGAACACGTAGATCAACGCCGTTTCCGTACAGGTACTTGGACAGTTGCAGGTCAAATTCAGGCTACATCTGAAAGAGAAGCGATCGCTGCCTTAGAAGGATACGTATCTGAATACCCAGGCGAATATGTACGCTTAGTTGGGACTGACCCCAAAGCCAAACGCCGCGTCTTAGAAGCAATTATCCAACGTCCATAAGAGGCAGGGAGCAGGGAGCAGGAGGCAGGAGGCAGGATGCAGGGAGCAGGGAGCAGGGAGCAGGGAGCAGGGGAGCAGGGGAGAAATTTTCTTCATTCTTCCTTCTTCCAAGTAACCACTGACAACTGACCACTGACCACTGACAACTGACAACTGACCACTGACAACTGACAACTGACCATTTCCGGCTTCCGAGGTAATAAATTCCATGTCTGTATCGCTGCTACGCCTGGGCGATAGATTTGATGCTCATATTCATGGCGACGTAATTATTCATCCCAGTGCAGTCATAGCTCCTGGGGTAATTTTACAAGCAGCTACTAACAGTAAAATTGTAATTGGGGCTGGAGTATGCCTGGGTATGGGGTCAATTCTCCAAGTAAGTGAGGGTATTCTAGAAATAGAAGCAGGAGCAAACCTGGGAGCCGGTTTCTTGATGGTTGGTGAAGGCAAAATTGGGGCTAATGCTTGTATTGGTGCAGCTACAACGGTTTTTAACTGTTCCGTAGCACCAGGACAAGTTATTCCCTCTGGTTCAATTTTGGGAGATACTAGTCGGCAGATTGTTGAACCGTCAGCAGTCCAACCAGAATCTACCAATTCTCAACCAGAGAAACCAGAGGAAGCAGCCGAAAACCTAGAATCTTCTCATTTTCAACCACAGAAACCAGAGGCACAGGAAAAAGCATTTTCCTCAACTCAACTCTCGGTTGCAGCTTTTCTGGAGTTTAAACACCAATCCACGCCTGTATCGCCACCTTCACCTACACCGAAAAGCCAGTCTCCACCAGAGTCAGAAACGCCTGTGGCTAGTAATTCTACGCCCATTGAAACCCCGCTACCAGAGTCTCCAGAAACCACTTCCGAAGACTTAGAACCTGGCGATTCTGATCTAGAAACTCACAACATTTTTGGTACGCAAATCTATGGACAAGGTAGCATAAATAGGCTACTGAGTACATTATTTCCCCATAGACAATCCTTGGGTCACGAAAACTCTCACAATTCTTCAGGTTAAGTGTTAAGTATGAAGTATGAACGTAAGTCCATATTGAAATGCTAGTTTTCATTCTGCTGTGATTGAAGACGCTATACGAACCTTATCCCGGAAAATTCAGATGGAAACATATAATCAAAGTGCTTTGAGCAATATTCATGCACCACGTCGCCGTGATAGCCTCAAAGACACTGCTTTAGGTTTAGTCTCGACTCTCAGTTTTCCCGCTATAGTTGGCACGGCTGACATGATGTTAAAGTCGGCTGGAGTCCACTTAGTTGGCTATGAAAAAATTGGTAGTGGTCATTGTACAGCAATCGTCCGAGGTGGCATTGCTGATGTCCGTTTGGCTGTGGAAGCTGGTGTACAAACGGCTGAACAGTTTGGACAGTTGGTTTCTAGTTTGGTAATTGCCCGTCCTTATGCTAATTTAGATATAATTCTACCTATTAACCGTCTGACTCGATTTATGGGAAATGGTGGATACAGCCGTTTGAGTAATCAAGCGATTGGGTTGGTAGAAACTCGCGGATTTCCCGCTATGGTGGGTGCTTGTGATGCCATGCTTAAAGCTGCTGATGTCCAGTTAGCATCTTATGAAAAAATTGGTGCTGGTTTGTGTACGGCAATTATTCGCGGTTCGGTGGCTAATGTGGCTGTAGCTGTGGAAGCGGGGATGTTTGAGGCGGAACGCATTGGTGAGTTAAATGCCGTAATGGTGATTCCTCGTCCTTTAGATGAGTTGGAAGAAACTTTGCCTGTGGCTAGTTGCTGGGTGGAAGAACGCCAACCAGTTAATATACCTATTAATATTAAAGATAAAATAACAGATGTGGAAGCGGTAGAGTTGCCTGATTTGGCGAAACTGCCTGTGAGAGTTAAGGAAGAGATTTGGAATGATGAATAAGTAGGGCTTGCTGATAGCGTGGCGTTAGCCATACTTCTAGCCCTCATAGACAACTTTTCCAGCAAAGCTACTTGTATAAAACTCATCAACCTTCATGAATTAATTGCAGCAAAGCCTCCGTTGATATCTTGCCACTCATGTCAGTACCTTCCAAGAGACTATCCGCCAAATCTCGCTTGTGATGATGCAACTCCACAATCTTATCTTCAATAGTATCCTTAGCCACCAGACGATAAATTGTTACCGGGCGTTGTTGTCCAATCCGGTGGGCGCGGTCAGAAGCTTGATCTTCCACAGCCGGATTCCACCAAGGGTCTGTATGGATCACGTAATCAGCAGCGGTGAGATTCAGTCCTGTACCCCCGGCTTTCAAACTAATGAGAAAAACATCCCCATCCCCCGCTTGAAAGGCATCCACGCTTCTTTTCCGTTCTGCCATTGGGGTACTACCATCTAAATATTGATATTTAATCCCTTCTTTAACCAGATAATTGCGGATGATATGTAAATGGTCAACGAACTGACTAAACACCAACGCCTTATGGCGATTTTCTAAAAGTTCACCCAGCACCTCACCAAAAAGCTGCAACTTAGAACTGGATAATTCAGTGTCAGGCATTACCAAACTAGGATTACAGCAAGCGCGACGCAGTTTCATAATTTCTGCTAAAACTTGTAAATGCTTCTGTCCTGCATCTGCATTACTTTCGGTTAATTTAGATATAGCTTGACGACGCAACGCTTCATAAAATGCCTTTTCCTCTTTACTTAACTCCACATGAAGCAGAATTTCAGTTCGAGAAGGCAATTCTGACAACACCTGATTTTTTGTGCGTCGTAATAGGAATGGTTGAATTAGTTTTTTCAGTTTATTACGTGCTTGTTTATCTTGATATCTCTCAATGGGATTTGCAAAGCGTTGATTAAAGCTTTCAAAAGAACCCAATAAACCAGGATTAATAAAGCGGAACAAATTCCACAACTCACCCAGATGATTTTCAATGGGAGTTCCTGTTGTCAACACTTTGAAATTAGCTTTTAAGTTCATAGCTGCTTGGGAACGTTTAGTAGCCATATTTTTAATTGATTGGGCTTCATCCAATACAATCGTTTGCCACTGCACTTGAGCAAGCATTTGAGATACTTCTTCCTGCTGCAATAATCCATAACTACATACCAACATATCCAATGGTTGTAAACCATCCAATAATTTTTGGCGGTTAGCACCAGAAAATTGCATAATATTCAGAGTTGGGGCGAATTTCTGCGCTTCACTCACCCAATTCATACAGACGGAAGTGGGGGCAATAATTAAAGTTGGACCTGCATGGGCATTTCTAAGAATGACTGCTAATGCTTGCACGGTTTTACCCAGTCCCATTTGGTCGGCTAAACAAGCACCTACACCCCAATGTGCCAAACGCGCCAACCAACAGAAACCATCCATTTGATAGTCCCGTAATTCGGCTTGAAAGGTAGACGGGAGTTCTGGTTGGAGGTCTTTCACCTCCTTGAGTTTCTGGATATGTTCCTTCCAGTGTTTATCTGCTTTTAGTTTACCTACCTCATCCACAAAATCCTCTAACCCTAGTGTGGCCAAGGGGTGAAAACGCATACCTTTGCCATGTTTTTCCGAAAACATCCGCAATTCGTCGAGACGTTTACGAAAAGCTTGGGTTAAAGCCAGAAATTGACCATCACCCAGGGGGATAAATCGGCTGGGGGTTTTTTCCAAAAGTGCTAGGAGTTGCTGCATATCCAGCACTAAGTCATCATTGAGTTTCAATTCACCGGTGGCTGCAAACCAATCTTGTTGACGTTGAATTGATAAATTAAAGTCTTTCAAGTCTGCATTGTGACTTACCCGCAGTTTTTCCCCTTCTGGCCAAGCCATAACTACGCTGTTTCCCAGTGTTTGCAATTCTAGCAGCAGTTCTAAACAGTCCTCTGCTTCTTCTATTGTCCATTCACCATCTTGTTCTTCAATTTGGGTTAAGGTGGGACAGGCTGCTATAACAGCTTTAGCAAGTTGTTTTTCTTCTGATAGATTGCGTTTAGTTTGCAGACGTTTACCTTCAATTTCGGCAATGACTGTTTCACCACCTGCACCGGGACGGAAGTATGGTCCACCTTGGGTAAAGGGACGGGATAATAGGGTGATTTTCAAGCCGGAATTGGCGGGTAAGAGGTGAATGTGGGGTAGTGTTTGGGCGGGGACTTCTTCTGCATTTTCTAGTCCACCACCGATGTCAGAATGGACGGTAACGATACCAGAGACGGCATTAATGGCTGCTAAAACTTGCTTTTCGGCGATCGCAGGAACATTTAATTTGTTATCTTTACCAATAATCTCGGCAATGCGTCTGTGTTCAGCTTTAATTTCAATAACTTTGATGCGGGTAGGGGTTTCTTTAATATGCAGAATGTTCTGTGATTCTGGTAATTTGGGCGAAAATTCCAAGGTGAGACGACCTTGTTTTTCTTTTTTTACCAATAGTTCTGGTTCTCCTTTGACGATTTCTACGCGGATATTGGGTGTATCTTCCCAAAAAACTACTGGATGTCCAATTAAAGCTAAGATAGCTTTTTCGTTGAACATATAGTCAACTTTGCCATAATAGCCCTCACTATATGCCTCAATACAACCACAGACCCGCATATCTTGGGGTGTGACGTAATCAAACTCAGCTAATCCACTGCTAAGACGTTTAAGGGCTATGGGACGACCTTTACTCCATTCTCCTTTGGCATTAACTTTTTGTTCTTTGGGCTGTAAACTACATTGAACGGAATGGAAGGTGATGAACCATGCTAACCGCAGTTCTGACTCTGGTTTGCCAGGTTTTTGTGGTTGTTTCTGGAGATTTGCTAGGGCATTAAGACACATTTCCCAAGCTGCTTGGGGTTGGATTACATCTACTATGGTTTGAATGCCGCTATCTTCTCTTAGTGCTGCTGCTTGTTGTTTATAGTTGCTGCTGGGTTTGAGTCGGGATAGGAGTTCCGCGCTTTCCATTGCCAACCAATGATGACAGGATGCGAGCGATCGCCTATATAATGGTTCTAATATATCAGGTAAGCGTTTTTTAGCACTCTCAGCATCCATCCAGTAAAGGCACAGAGAACAAAATAATGTTTGTAAACTATTTTCTTCTTCTACGGAAGTAATATAGGCACTTACTACAAGTTCTTTTTGAGTAATATCACCTCGCTGAACCTGCAATACCATTTTCAGTCTGGCATAAACAAATGTCAGCCAATGATCTGATTCACGGGACATTAATGTGGCATACTCTTCTGCTTCTTTGAGGCGTTCTGCTGAACCGTCTTTTAACAATGCTAGGATAAAAAATAAGCCGCCCATTGTATTAAAATATATTGAGCGTTTGCCTGTGGCTTTCTTTATAGCTTTGAGGGCATCTGTATAGTACTTAATGGCTTGTTCATTTTCACCTCGAAGAAAATTCAACCAACCCCAATAAGTAGCGGTGTTATTTTGATATTCCTCTGATATCCGTTCTAAACTATCCTGTGCTTCTTCGGTATCACCCCGTAATAAGAATTGTTCTGTCAAAACCAGATTTAGATAATCTGAAGCATATTTTTCAGATTCACAACATTCTTCGTCTAGCATCATAAACGCATCTTCGCAGTCAGATAATTTTAATGCCGAATTGAAGAGGATGCTAGATATACTACGTTCATATAATTCTTTTGGTAATGTCTTAAACCAATTTTCGTCAAATGGGTTATTGCATATCTGCTCAAAGATATTCTCTATTGATATTTTTTCCTCGCTATAACTATGCTTATGGTAACTTTCAATTTGCTTATTAATAAAAATAGGATCTTTACGGTAAAAACCAATGCGGATTTCTCTGATACACTGGCGGACACTGCGGAACATCCGAACATCATTTCCGTAAGTAGGTATTGGTAGTTTTTCCTCTACGGCTTTAACTAATATATCGAACTTTCCGGTTTCTACCGCATGACGAGTAGCAATTTCTGTGAGTAACGGATGGCATTCAGGACCTGATTTGTTTTCCTTAACTAGCAAAAGTGCTATTACCAATTTTTCAATTTGGTAATTGAGGGTTGTAGTAGTCCAAGGTCTATTCTTTTCGTCTAAGGCAGCAGTTTGCGAAAGACAACTGAGGAATGAACTTTTGTCTATCGGTGCATAAATTATCGAAAACAATTGGATAATCTTTTGGATAGCAGGGGATAAATCGAAGTATTTTTTAGCGAGTTGTGTTCGTAATTGGGTGGAATTAGCGTTAAAATCAGACATGGTACTAATAATTGACACCGTTGTTAGGTATCTGGTGTAGATGTGCAAAAGCAGTTGAGCTTTTAACTGGAATATTACCTTTTAGATTACCAGATGAATTGCTACATTTTCTCAAAGTTTGAACCATTAACCCCGTTCTGTCACTCTCGGAACACAATAATCGAATCCATCTTTTGTATACTGCAAACGGTTCATAGTTTAACCAAATATGAAACCCCCCTCCAAACCTCTCCCCGCAACGGGGAGAGGCTTTGAACCTTGTTCTTTGTATAATAAAAAAGTCCAGCTTCTAGCCGTTTTGAGTATAATTACAGGACAGATATAATGACAAAGAATATATAGGACTCCTATTTGATTTTTGATAGCTTGTGTGGCGTAGCCATACAAGACTCAGTAGGTATCAATTCTGTCTTTTCTGTTCCCTGTTCCCAGTTAAGAGTTCCCTGTTCCCTGACCACACAAGTAAATTCAGGAATCAAACCGGATTCCTATACATTTATATATATACTAAACTTGAGGGCTTTGTATAAATAACACTTAAAAAATCCTTAGTGTTCCGCGATACCAAGCTATATCTACAAATTGTTATCAGAGGAGAATCAGCTTGAATCAAGCGACGTTGCACCAGTTGAAGGTGTTCGAGGCTGCTGCCCGACATAGTAGTTTTACACGCGCTGCGGAAGAGTTGTTTTTGACTCAACCTACCATTTCCATGCAAATCAAACAGTTGACAAAATCAGTAGGTTTACCATTGTTTGAACAGGTAGGAAAGCGTTTATATTTGACGGAAGCGGGACGGGAATTATTTGCTACTTGTCGGCAAATTTTTGAGACTATGGACAAGTTTCAAATGATTATTGCGGATTTAAAAGGATTGAAGCAAGGACAATTAAGACTGGCTGTAATTACTACTGCTAAGTATATTATTCCCAGATTGTTAGGTCCTTTTTGTCAGCTTTACCCTGGGATTGATATTTCTCTCCAAGTTACAAATCATGAACTGATTTTAGATCGGATGATGGGTAATTTGGATGACTTGTATATTATGAGTCAAATTCCTGATCATTTCGATGTCAATTTTCAGCCATTTCTAGAAAACCCTTTAGTAGTTTTTGCACCGGCGAATCACCCCTTAGCGAAGGAAAAAAATATTCCGATTGAACGTTTGGGAGAAGAACCGTTTATTATGCGTGAACCGGGTTCGGGAACTCGCAGTGCTGTCCAAGGTCTGTTTGAAGAACATGGGGTAAAGGTGAAGGTGAAATTGGAGTTGGGGAGTAATGAAGCGATTAAGCAAGCGATCGCTGGTGGGTTGGGTATTTCTGTATTATCCCGTCATACTTTGCTGACAGACACTGCGGAATTCAGTATTTTGGATGTCCGACACTTTCCCATTAAACGCACCTGGTATATGGTTTACCCTGCTGGTAAGCAGTTATCTATTATTGCTCATACTTATTACCAGTATCTTTTAGATGCAGCGAAAAAAATTACTGAGCAAGGTGGTTTAATATTAGATCATAGTTCGGTGGCAACCCATCTTTAGATCAAGCTACTACAGATACATAATCACTTGGCTATGTATCTAAAAATTACCAGTAGCTTGACTATAAACTTTTTTTAAAAAGGGAGAATTAATGATGCAAGTTCAAGAAATAGCTATCTCTTTAGTTTTGGGTCTTTCTTTACCCATAGTTGCAGATGTTTCCGTTCAGAGTCAGGCTGTAGCTAACCTCGCTTTTCCAAAAGGGGAATTTTTTGGTGTTGCTGAACTAAAGTATGAAATTGAAAAATCAATGATTTTAAACTCTTACTCTCTGCGACTCTGCGCCTCTGCGTGAGGTAAAATCATATTCTGAATCAGCAACGCCAATAATTATAAATAAATTTGGCAAACCTATAGCCTCAACTCAGTTGCTATTGAAAAATTTTTGATTAACAAGATAGTAGAATAAGGTACAGACTACGTGGTACAGAAGAGAGGAAGGGAAATTGGAAGAACTCAGGGCGGTATTGGAATTAGCCACCGAAGAGGAACTACAGGACTTGACAGCTATTCTGTTTAGTCGCAAGTTTAACCCCTTAGATTATGTTCATACACCCGAACCTATTGCAGTGCAAAGCCAAGATCACCAAGCTTGGTTAGATACAATAGAAGACCGCTTTCGGTTTTTAGCGGCTGACGGTATAACAGTATTACGAGGACGCACTGATCAAGTAACTTACCGACAAGCCCTAATTCAAGTATGCAAATATTTGAAAATTCACTATTATCAAGATCTAACAACAATTGATTTAGAAGCAGAAGTTTTTTTGCATCTAATGGGAAAGGTTTGGAAAAAGCTACCAAAACAAGAAAAGCAACAATTAACTATTAATGTGCAACGTCAGTTAGTAGAATCAAAACTTAAACAACCATTACCATTGTCATTGCAACGTGATCCTTTAGGATTAATATTTAAAGGTGGTAGTGCTTTGGCTGTAACTTCTGTCATCCAACCTTTTGTTCTTCAACAAATCGCCCGTCAATTTGCTATTCATTTTGCTACCTATCAAGTAGCTAAAGAAGCAGCAATTACAGGTACAGGATTAGCTACCAAACAGTTTCAAAACTATGTGGCTTTGCAAATGTCCCGTCGAGGTATGACCATGAGTGCAGCCCGTTATGGTGCGGTTCGTGGTGCGTTTGCTTTGGTAGGTCCTGTGATGTGGGCTTGGTTTTTTGCTGATTTGGGTTGGAGAGCGATCGCCACAAACTATGGCAGAATTATTCCTACAGTCTTCACCCTGGCGCAAATTCGTCTTACCCGTACAGAATGTTGGGAAATAGCTTAAATAAAAGTTTTTATCATCCAAACCCCCGCCTACAAACCCCTTGGCATTGGCTACAATTTGGACTAATATCTTTTCCTCTGAGTCCATTTTTGGGCGGTATCTCTATCGTTGTGGCATCATTGCTAACCTGGCGTAAACAATACCATATCATTAGCGATCGCCCAATTCACAAGGGATTTGCTATTTTGAGTATCTTACTCCTGATTACCACCGGATTCGCCTCTGGCAAACTCGATGCTGTTTTGGGTTTATTCAACTTAATTCCCTTCTTCTTCTTTTTTACCGGACTCACTCCTCTCATCCAAACACCCGCCCAATTACGACAAATTGCTTGGATCATGGTATTTGGATCTATACCTGTTTTAATCATCGGTTTTGGGCAATTATTTCTCGGTTGGAATTTCCAATTTCAGTTTTTATGGATTGTTTTTGATTGGATAGTTGCACCAGAAAAATCATTATCAGGACGCATGACTGCTAATTTCATGCACCCTAATACTTTAGCTGCTTATTTAGTAACTATTTTTATTTTGGGTTTAGGTTTATGGCTAGAAAACTACCACAAACTCAAACAAAACAATCCCCTAATTATCTTCTTGACAATTACTGTATGTACTAACTTTATAGCCTTAATTTTCACCAATTCTCGTAATGGTTGGGGAATCACTATTTTTGCCTGTTTAGCTTATGCTTTATATAAAGGTTGGCGATTAATTGTTGCGGCTGTTTTCACCATTACCAGTCTTTGTTTCTTCGCAGCTTTTGCACCTGCACCTATTGCCCAATTTTTCCGACTTTTTGTTCCCTACGGTATTTGGGCGCGATTAAATGATGATATGTTTCCTAATAGACCAGTAGGATTAATGCGGAAAACTCAATGGGATTTTGCCTGGAATCTCACTCAACAACATCCTTTAACTGGTTCAGGTTTACGCAGTTTCGGAAGACTTTATAAAACCCAAATGCAAATTGATGTTAACCATCCTCATAATTTATTTTTAATGCTGTCTGCCGAAACTGGGTTAATTACTACTTTGCTATTTTGTGGTTTACTAATTTGGATCTTAATTACAGCCAGTCAAACTCTCTGGAAATCTAAATCTATAGCACCAGAAAACAGATTAATCTTCTTTAGTTATATTATCACCTTTAGCGGCTGGATACTATTTAATACTGTTGATGTCACCACTTTTGATATTCGGTTAAATACTCTCTCTTGGGTTTTCCTAGCTGCATTATCTGGCGTTATGTATCAATATCAATCACGTCATAAGTAGGTTAGCATTGAAAATAGTCGTTATGGCAAGGCAAAAGGCAAGAGGCAAGATTGAAGAGGGTTTGGGCGATTTTACGTTTCTTTACACAGTTTGGTTTTATTGTGTTATATCTATTTCACTATAAACAGCTAAAGTAGAACCAGGAGAATTATTCAACTATGAACTTAATTACCAGGATATTTTTGCAAATGTACCGTAATCGCTGTTTTCCCCAAGTCTTTGTCTTTATTTTCATGATTACTAGCTTGTTTGCTTGTAGTGTAACTGAAAATAGTACATCTGCAAATGCTAAAAATCCCCAACGGTCACAGTTAAGCCAAAATAGCTTACCTCAATCTATTTCTCAAGCAGTTCTCAGAGATGCTTCTAGAGTTTCTGGGTTAAAAATTTCTGATTTGAAAATTACTCAAGTTACATCTACTATTTTTAGTAATCCCTGTATTTTCCAATTTGGAGAAGTTTGTACAAAGGAATATAATCCTATTCCAGGCTGGACTGTAATTGTGCAAGTGAAAGAACAATCTTGGATTTATCATGTCAATAAATCAGGTTCACAAATTCTTTTAGATCCGAAAATTAGCAATAATCAATTACCAAAAAAAATTACTAATGGGGTTTTGAGTGATGCTTCTAAACGTTCTGGTTTAGCAATAAGTTCTCTGAAAGTTACCCAGTCAACCCAGAAAACTTTTAGCAATTCCTGTGTGTTTAATTTTGGTGAAGTCTGCGCTCAAATATTTGATCCCATTAAAGGTTGGGAAGTAATTGTTAAGGTCAAAAATCAATTCTGGACTTATCATGTAGATATAACTGGTACACGCATTGTTTTAGATCCTCAAATTACTAAAATTTAATAATCAAACACATTCTAACAAAGCTACTTTAAACTCAGCCGCAGTTTGAAAATGAATTTTTGGCTTTTCTATTAAAGCCAAATCTATCACTTCTGCTAATTTTTCGGGAATACTACTATCACGTTGACGAATGAGGACAGCATCATTTCTTAGCACACAATTCCAGGAATCACCAACAAAATCACGGGGGAAATATCCCGTTAACATATTATATAAACAAGCAGCACTTGCCCACACATCAACCTCTGGTAAGGAATTTTTTAAATCTAGCAATTGTTGACGGCACATAAACGCAGGAGTACCCATTTTCGCACCTGTGAAAGTGTGTCCACTCAATCCAGCTAAATCAAAAGCTTTGGATAATCCATAATCTCCAATTTTAGCCACCATTTTACCGTTGACCTTGGTAATAAAAATATTATTCGGTTTTAAATCTCGATGTACTAAACCTTTTCCTTTTCCTAGTCTTCCGTCTGCTAATTTCACACAAGGAACTTCAACATTATGGGTATATATTAACCCGTCTAGAACTTGCAGAGTAATATCAACAGCTATGCTAACAGGTAACTGTCCTCCTGATTTCTCCATCAAATTCCAAACATCCCCACCTGCACAATATTCCATTGTAAAGAAAAAGGTATTTTCGACATAGCCATAATCTAACATCTGCACCACATGAGGATGTTGTAAATATTTGGTGTTTTCTGTTTCTCGCAAAAACATTTTTACACCCAGTTCTTTAGCAGCAACTTTAGGTAACATTAACTTTAGTGCTACCCGTTTTTTAGTGGGGATATGTTCAGCTAGAAATACTTCTCCAAATCCACCTTCACCTAAGAGGGTGTTTGGAAAGTTATGGTTGATGTATCAAATATTTTTTACCCCACCCTAACCCTCCCCTTGTAAAGGGGAGGGAACTGGATTTTTATTGTTTCCCCCCTTTACAAGGGGGGACTAAGGGGGGTAGCAATGTGATGAAAATTACGGAATACCACTTTTCAAACATCCTCTAAAGATTTTATAATCTGATAATTAGAAATTTTCTGGAGATTTTGATTACCTTGATTTGCTAAATTTAGCAGGTTTTTAATAATTTCAAAAAAGTTCGGTCTATTATTTTATTCTGCAACTGGAATATAAGGAGTTTTCTGTTTTTCCAGTTCTGTTTCTACACCAATATCAAAAATAATATCTCCTACCGCTACCTGGTCATTATTGACTAAATCATATTCAGTAAAAACTATCTTTTTTGCTTCCTCTGGAGATTCTCCCGCTTTCCTTTGTCCGATTTTTTTACAATTAACAATCGTACCGTTTAAACTCCCTAAATCACGGATTCTCATTTCTGGAGGATTGATATCTAATAAGCAATGATAGCGGGAAACTGTCATATCAATATTATCGGCAATTTGCAAATTGCAATCTTCACCTCTGCCGATAATACAAGTGCTGCGACTATCAAATATATATTGTTTTCCTGAAAGTTTTCCTGTGGTAATGGTGAGGGTGACGGTAGATGGCATTTTCCTAATAATTAATTATTTAAGGTTGTGGTAAATATTATACTCTGTAGCGACTGTCTTGATTGTCAAGCGATCGTTAAGGAAAAATTTAAAGTCTAGGAAAAAAGTCAGAAAATAGAGGAGAAAAACAGAACAGAACAAAACAGGTAAATTATAGATTGCCATAAATTACCAAAC
>NZ_VILC01000038.1:56114-61494 GCF_009712065.1 Aphanizomenon sp. UHCC 0183
TGAAACATTTGGTTGGCTTTATTTACAAACTGCTGCCTACAGCTTATCAAAAAACCAAGAAATAATTATTAAAGATATAGTTATTACTCATGGAGTTGAACAATTTGATGGGATGCTAATTACTCGTTTAAAAAAAGATGATAATTTAGCTGATGCAATTCTTCGTTTATCTCAAGCAATAATTAGAGTTGCTGATACTAACACCAAACTAAAAGTACCAAGTTTTGAGCCTATTACTGAAGAAGTAACAGAGTTTTTAAATAAGAAGAAGTTAAATGTTGAAAGAAACAAAAAATTTACGGGAATGTCTGGAACAGCTAGAAGTGTAGATTTTTGTGCACATCGTCCTCATGGTACTACTTTAATTAATACACTTAGTACACCTGCTCTCCGAACGGCGAGGATGAGAGTAGATAAAGTTTTTACTACCTGGTCGGAGATTAGCTATTTAAAGGAAAGTAAATATAACTTTATTTCATTAATTGACGATAGTAAAAATTTGTGGAATGAAAATAATATCACTTTGTTAAATCGTGTATCTAATGTAGTGAAGTGGTCTAATAGGGATGATCTTCAAAAGTTTCTTGAATAAAAATAAAAATCTTCCAGTCGGCTTCAGCCGACTTTTGCTATTAGACTGGGAATTAATTCCCAGGCTACCGAAATTTAGTTTTATCAAGTACCAAACCTCAACGGGGAAAATTTTTGTCATCATTGACTGAAATCTGCCAAATTTTAATTAAATTATCTTCACCAGCACTAACTAAAAACTTCCCGTCAGCACTAAAAGCAAGGGAGGTGACAGCATTACTATGTCCTGTCAATGTCAGCATTTCCTCTCCTGTAGTTACGTTCCAGAGTTTAATGGTGTGATAGATTTGTTCTTCAGAAATATTTCGTCCAGCACTTGCTAAAATTTTACCATCGGGACTAAAAGCAATAGTATTCACACTATTATCTCCTACCATAAGAGTCCGAATTTCTTTCAAGGTTTGCAGATTCCATAATTTAATTGTGCGGTCGCGGCTGGAACTTGCTAAAATTTTACCGTTAGGACTAAAAGCCACAGCTATAACTGTTTGTGAACTGGTAGCTAAATTCAGAATTGGTTTTTCTTGATTAAGATTCCATAATTTAATCGTTTTATCAAAACTAACACTTGCTAAGGTAACACCATCAGGACTAATATCTACAGAACGCACCCAATTTTTATGACCAATTAAAGTGCGAATTAGCTTACCTGTGATTAAATTCCAAACTTTGATAGTTTTATCATCACTAGCACTAACTAGAATTTTACCATTACTACTAATAGCTAAACTATGAATCGCATCAGTATGACTCTTTAAGGTATGAATTAATTGATTTGTTTGTAAATTCCAAATCTTAATAGTTTTATCATCACCAGCACTAACTAAAGTTTTACCATTAGGAGTGATAGCTACTGCATTGACATTTTGGGAATGTCCCTGAAGACTGGCAATTTCTTTACCTGTAATGATATCCCATAATTTAATATTATGACATAGACTATTATTACTTTTTTCGCAATCACCACCACTGATAATTAGTTTGTCATTTGGACTCATAACTACTGACAAAACTTTGCTTTTATGTCCAGAGAAAGTATTGACTAAAGACAATTTTTTTTCTGATGTTGCAAATGTGGGTGGACTATTGCGAGGTTGACTCCAACTAAATGAAAAGTTGGTTTTTAATTTGCGAAATTCTCGATAACCAGATCCTACTAGTGCGAAAGAGACAACTATCCCAAAAATGAAAATTAAATTTCTGACCCAAGTATATTTTGATGAGTGTGGTTGAGAATTTTTTCTAGGTGATTTTATGATTTTATGATTTGCTGCTGGCAGAATATGAGTATGTTTTTTCATCAAATCTCTAATTACTTCATCAGCAGATTGATAGCGACTATCTATTTCTTTTTGAAGCAATTTATCTATAATTTCTGATAATTCTGAACTCAAAGGAAAGCATAAATACTGCTGCCAATTTCCTACCCAAGCATAACCATATTCCATCCATAATTGAAAAGGAGAAATTCCTGTTAATAGGTGAAAACAAGTAGCACCTAAACTAAATAAATCACTTGCAGGATAGGCTTTTCCATCTCTAATTTGTTCAATGGGAGAATAACCATGTGAACCAATAGAAGTACCATTTTTTCGCTGTACCTGTGCGGTTAATTGTTTGGAAGAACCAAAATCAATGAGTGTTAATCTCCCATCAGTTTTTCGACGAATAATATTTTCTGGTTTAATATCACGGTGAATTACCCCATGTTGATGAACAAATTTGATAATTGGTAATAAATCTAATAATATAGATTGAATATCCCAATCTTTATAAATTTTCCGAGACTTTAATTCATTAAATAGATTCTGACCATCAATAAATTGTTGTACTAAATACAAACATTTATCTTGTTCAAAGTAAGCTATTAAAGTGGGGATTTGGGGATGTTGTCCTAATTCTTGAAGTCGCTTTGCTTCTTCTAAAAATAGTTGAGTTGCTTTTTTTTGTGACCAAGTACCTTGGAATTTTGGTGCTAGTTGTTTAATTACACATAATTCATTTAATTTATCAATATCTTCTGATATATAAGTTCTGCCAAATCCGCCTTCGTCAGAAAGAACACGGATGACACGAAACCGATTTCTCAAAAGTGACACTAACGGAGTGTGACAAGTTTGACAAAGTTGATGATGATCTGGATTTTGCGGATTTGAACAATCGGGATTTAGACAGCAGATCATGATCTATATGGTGCATCTGCATGATAAAATATATAGATAAACCTAGATTTAACTACGGCAATTAGTAATTATATTTAACCTGGAACTTCACAAGCATAGAAGATATATTATTGCCAGTTATTTTGATGATATCTTATAGGAAATGGAAAATAACGGCATTTTGCCATTATTATAGTGATGTATATTTTGGTGAAAATTAAATTTATATTTTAGGTAAAAATAATTATTTCTTTATTTGGGTTTTCTAATTCAGATGATTTATTAATCTGTATTTTGGGTTACAGATATGTAAAATTGTGATGAGAATTTACAAAGTTTTATATAGCTTCTCAATAAAAATGTACAAAAAATAAACAAAATCTATTGCTTTGTCACAACGGGTTATAAAGCATATTTTATCTGATTACTGTTTCGGATATTGCGTTTAGAGGATATAGAATATATGATATGGATATCAAATATATATTCATTATGAAGAATATTACTGAGCAAAACCCTCCTTTAGAGTCAGTTATGGCTCAAGAACCGGAAAAATCATCTATCAAGCATCTTGAAAATATGCTCCAGCTTAAAGGCTCTCGACCAAAATTAGTAGGAGTAGACGGTCAAGAAATTCCCATTCCCGAATCGGTTTGTCAGATTTTACATCAAGCTGTTCATGCACTGGCATTAGGTAAAGTAATATCTGTAGTTATTCAGGATAGAGAACTAACCACACAAAAAGCCGCAGACATTCTCAAAGTTTCCCGTCCTTACCTGATTAAGTTATTAGACCAGGGTGAAATTCCTTGTATTAGGGTAGGAACACATCGCCGTGTCCGTTTTGATGATTTGATGAAATATAAAGAACAACGTGATATAAACCGGATAAAATGCCTACAGGAACTTATTGAAGTAACTGAAGAAGCGGGACTATATGATTATGAGGAATAAGTAAAACACTTAAATTGCGATGCCTAATGTTATCTTAGATGCCTGTGTTTTGTTTCCAATGTATTTACGAGATACTTTGCTTTCTACTGCTGAGGCTAGTTTGTATGTACCCTACTGGTCACAAAAAATTCTAGATGAAGCAATTGGAAACCTGATAAATAAAGGATATGTATCTGCTGAGGGAGCTAGAAAGTTAGAGGAAGTTATAAAAATGGCTTTTCCAGAGGCTATGGTTGAAGTACCGAAAGAACTGGAGTCTGTGATGACAAATCATCCTAAAGATCGTCATGTTCTCGCTGCTGCTGTAGTTACTAAAGCAGAAATTGTCGTTACCAAAAATCTTAAAGATTTTCAGGAACAAGATTTAAAGCCTTGGAATATAAAATCACAGTCACCAGATGATTTTCTCGGTGATATATTTGAAGAATACCCTCAGATAATGGTTCAAGTTTTACTCACACAATCTCAAAAATATAAAAGAACTCCTTTAACTTTCATTCAATTACTAGATAAACTGAGTAACCAAATACCAGGATTTGTTAAAAAAATCCATACTTTTATGACCTAAAGTTAACCACAAAATGTTAAATCTAGTAACGTTGAATAGTGGAAAACCAACGTGAAAGCACAAGTATTTAGAGGCGTAAATCAATTATCCTACGAAGAAGTTCCAGTTCCAACACTAGAAGCAGATGAGGTGTTGGTACAGGTGCAGGTTGTAGGTTTGTGCCAGTCAGATATTAAAAAGATTCGTTATCCTTTGTATGAACCGCCACGGATATTTGGACATGAAACCGCTGGAACTATTGCGGCTGTTGGTTCACAGGTGCAAGGGTGGCAAGTAGGACAACGGGTAGCGGTGATGCACCATATACCATGTATGCGTTGCGCTTACTGCTTGAATGATAATTTTTCCATGTGCGATGTTTATAAAAATATCTCGACTACCGCAGGTTTTAACCCTAGTGGAGGCGGTTTTGCAGAGTATGTGAAAGTTCCAGGACATATTGTGGAGAATGGTGGCTTAATTCCCATTCCTGATGATATCAGTTTTGAAGAGGCGAGTTTTGTTGAACCCACTAATTGCTGTTTAAAAGCAGTGAAAAAAGCTCAAATTGCACCGGGACAAACTGTATTAGTAACTGGGGCAGGTCCCATTGGGTTAATGTTTATGATGTTGGTGAAGTATTTTGGCGGGAGGGCGATCGCTACTGACCTCTTACCATCTAGAATTGAAAAGGCTCTAGAAGTAGGAGCAGAAGCAGCTTTTGATGCCCGTGATCCTGATTTACCTACCAAAATTCAAGCTTTAACTGGAGGAATGGGTGTAGATGTCACCTTGTTAGCTGTTCCCAGTGATAAAGCATTTTTTCAAGCTTTAGACTGTACTCGCAAGGGTGGAAAAATTCTCTTCTTTGCAGAGTTCCCAGACGAGTTAACCATTCCCATTAACCCCAATACTCTCTACCGTCGGGAAATAGACTTAATGGGCAGTTATAGCTCATCCTATCGCCTGCAAAGCCTTTCTGCGGACATCGTATTCAATCGCCGCATTGACGTGAAAGCCTTAATTAGCGATCGCTATCCCCTCCAAAATTTATCACAAGCCGTAGACCAAGCGATCGCCCCGACGGCGGAAACTTATAAGATTTTGATTTATCCATAGTGGGGGA
>NZ_VILC01000038.1:61650-68516 GCF_009712065.1 Aphanizomenon sp. UHCC 0183
AGGGGAGAGAAATATTCTTTTGCGACTGACAACTGACCAATTTTGTAAACTTTTATGACAAAAATATCATTTTGTAGCGTAAACTACAGAATGTTTGTTACTTTAATAAATGAAAAGATAAAAGATTGTCTGTCACTAAATCAATAAACTTAAAAGGAGCGTAGTGTTATGTCTATTCAAGAAAAAGCCCGTCAAATTATGGTACGTCAGCATCAGCAAGCTAAAAACCGTCAACAATCCATGCTAATGCGGGCTGCACAAGAACTTGGCTTGCATGAAGAAATATCTCACTACTGGAATCCCATCCAAGGCAAAATGGACCCTGCCACTCAAACCCTGTATGGACGCAGCCAAGCGGCTATGAGTTGAATATGCAAAAAAAAGCCACCTAAAGAAGGTGGCTAAAAAAATTACGTAATGATTCAGAATACAGAATGATCCAAGTCGGGATAAATATGACTTGTACTATCAAGAGAGATAATTTTACTGAAAATCTCAAATCTGTTGATTCGGCAATTTTACAATTATTCTGACTCCTGACTCCTGACTCGGTGAATTCTTACTACTTGTACTACCAGTTGCAATTAGCAATCGTAATATAGGAAGAATTCATAAGGATGTGGACGCAATTGCATTTGCTTAACTTCGTTAGCAACCTTGTAGTCAATCCAATTTTGGATAAAGTCTTCAGAGAAAACGCCACTTTCAGTCAAGAAAGCGTGATCATTTTCCAAAGCTTCCAAAGCCAATTCTAAAGAACCAGGAGTAGAAGGAATCTTAGACAATTCCTCTGGAGAAAGTTCATAGATATTCTTATCTAGGGGTTCACCAGGATGAATTTTGTTTTTGATACCATCAATACCAGCACAAAGCATTGCCGCAAAAGCCAAGTAAGGGTTAGAAGTAGCGTCTGGACAACGGAATTCTAAACGCTTGGCTTTGGGGTTGTCTCCAGAAAGAGGAATCCGCACAGAAGCAGAACGATTACCTTGGGAATAGGCTAAGTTTACCGGTGCTTCATAACCAGGTACGAGGCGTTTGTAGGAGTTGGTGGTGGGGTTAGTGATTGCCAACAATGCTGGAGCGTGTTTGAGAATACCACCAATGTAGTAAAGTCCCATTTCGCTCATGCCAGCGTACTTGTCACCCGCAAATAGAGGTTGACCATTTTTCCAAATAGACTGGTGACAGTGCATACCAGAACCGTTATCACCAAAAATGGGTTTGGGCATGAAGGTGACGGTTTTGCCATATTTTCTGGCAACGTTTTTGATCACATATTTGTAAGTCATCAACCAGTCAGCAGCTTCAATTAACTTACCAAATTTGAACCCAAGTTCGCACTGACCACCTGTGGCAACTTCATGGTGTTGCTTTTCAATGGGTACGCCACAATCTTTCATTGTTAGCAGCATTTCTGTCCGCATATCTTGAAAGCTGTCAGTGGGAGGAACTGGGAAATAACCTTCTTTAACGCGGGTTTTGTAACCAAGGTTAGGACTTTCTTCTCTACCAGTATTCCAACGACCTTCTACGGAATCTACGTAGTAGTAACCAGAGTTGGTGGTTTGGTCATAGCGGACATCATCAAAGATGAAGAATTCAGCTTCAGGACCGAAGAAAGCTGTGTCACCAAGTCCGGTGGAAGCTAGATAATCTATTGCTTTTTGAGCAATAACGCGAGGGCAACGGTTGTACCATTGGCCAGTCCGAGGTTCTTTAATACTACAAATGATACTTAGAGTTGGCTCTTTCATGAACGGGTCAATCCAAGCGGTGTTGGGATCGAGTACCATTGTCATGTCAGATTCTTCGATGCCTTTCCAACCCCGAATACTAGAACCATCGAAGGGAACACCATCAGAGAATGAACTTTCATCAATCTGGTCTTGGTACATGGTCAAATGTTGCCAAGTTCCCAGAGTATCAATGAATTTCAGATCAATCATCTGAATTTTTTCGTCTTGAATCTTTTTCAAGATTTCTTTTGGGGTTGTCATTTTTACTTTACTCCTGATGTAGCCAATTACCTAATATAAACCCAGAGTCTGCCCAAGCATCCTCACCTTGTTACGCTAACCCAAGTTTTCATACACTACCTGGAATATCGTAAATAGTTAACTTGACCTGATTTTGTCGTGTTTGTTACAGATTGCCTGGATTACAGGTTATGTTAACCTTTCTTTTTTAATTTGTACAAAACTAGAAAATTCATGATCATGGGTCAACTTTGGCATAAAATCCTTAGATAGCAGATGGATAGTTTTTGTGCCAGGGTCTATTTTATATGAATTGGCGCGAAATCTTGTTGGTGCGTAATTGCAGCCAAATTAATATCAAATCATAGATAACTAAATGATTGGGAGAAAAAAGAATGCGTGATGCCGTTACAACTTTAATTAAGAATTATGACGTAACCGGACGTTATTTTGACCGGAATGCCATTGATAGTCTCAAATCATACTTTGATAGTGGAACAGCTAGAGTCCAAGCCGCAGCCGCAATTAATTCCAATGCAGCCGCAATTGTCAAACAAGCTGGGGCAAAGTTATTTGAAGAACTACCAGAATTAATTCGTCCTGGTGGTAATGCTTACACAACTCGTCGCTTTGCGGCTTGTTTACGGGATATGGACTATTATCTGCGCTATGCTACCTATGCACTAGTGGCTGGTAATATGAATGTTTTGGATGAGCGTGTATTACAAGGACTCAGGGAAACTTACAATTCCTTGGGTGTACCCATTGGTTCAACTGTTCAAGGTATCCAAATTATGAAGGGTATCGTTAAGGAACAGGTGGAGGCTGCTGGTGTTGCTAATACTGCTTTTGTTGACGAGCCTTTTGACTATATCACTCGTGAATTGAGTGAGATTGATGTTTAATATCTAAATTTTGGCGATTAGAAATCGCGGAACTACACAATCAAAGTCCGCCAAACTCTCTAATCTCAAAATAACGTAGTATACTGGGGTTAATCGTATTTAACCGAAAGATGAAATACCTAACCCCAGAACAAGTTTACAAACAATTTGGCTATCACCCTAAGACAACGGCAGAATGGGCTGACTTAGGGAAAATAGAATGTATCCGTTCTCCTGGGGGACACCGGAGATATCCAGAGTCAGCCTTTATCAAAACAGTTCCAACGGATAAAGAGCGGGTTCTTTACGCCCGTGTCAGCACAAAAACCCAGTTGTTAAGTAGGTGAACACAATAAAACCAAACTGTGTAAAGAAACGTAAAATCGCCCAAACCCTCTTCACTCTTGCCTCTTGCCTCTTGCCTCTTGCCTTGCCATAACGACAATTTTCAACGCCAACCTACTTAGACCTTGACACACAAATAGAATTTTTAGGCAAAACTTACCCAGGATGTCGAGTCGTCAAGGATGTTGCTAGTGGTATGAACTGGAAGCGGAAAAACTTTCTTAAATTAATGACTCAAGTTGCCCAAAATCAAATCTCTGAAATTGTCGTGGGACATAAGGATAGGTTATGCAAAATATTTACAGTCATTGCGAGCGAAGGGAAGCAATCACAACCCTTGGAATTGCTTCATTTCACTTCGTTCCATATGGCCAACGCCACGCAACGCTTACGCAATAACATTGTGTAATTAATTCTGTCTCACTACTTACAGGATGTTTGTTTGAGTAATATATTCTATATTACTGGATAATAGATAAATTTTGTTGCTACAGAAAAGGTCTTGGCTGCTGATTCTATTATTGTTGGCATTGGTAGGTGCGATCGCTGCCAGGGTTATTTTATGATCAGGATATACAGGATTATTATGCAGGACTTACGCAACTGGCACATTGGTAGGGTGCGTCAGACAGTATAAATCATGTAAATAACCAAATTGTTGATATCTGACGCACCCTACAACAGATTTTTTAGTGTGACACTTGCGTAAGTCCTATTATGTTTAGGTTATTTGATGTTAGTGTGGCGTTAGCCATAACTCAACAAATGCGTTGCTAGGACGGGCAAGACTTGTGCTGAGCTTGTCGATAGCGTAGCGTTAGCCATAGTATGCCCATCCCACAAGATTGGATTATCTTTTTTGTGAAGTTCTCTAATTAAATTTGGTGATTAAAGTAGGTAACTATATGGTTCTTCTAGTGATTGTACGGTACTGGATTTGATGGCATCTAAATAACGCAGTAATAACTGGACTTGTTGAAGATTGGGACGATAGGAAAGATTGCCTTGTTTTTCAAATAGTGGTGGAGAGTTTATGCCTGTTTTCAGGGACTCAATCGCTTTATAATCGAGGTTTTCCTGAGAGTGATGGGTAAGCCAAAGGTGATCTGAAGTCCCAGGAATTAAGCCCAGTGGTAGTTCACCTTCTAAGAAAGCTAATAATCGCTGTTGACAGATGCGGGTATTAATACCACGACTTTCAAATAAGTGTAAGACTTCACCAAAGGATAAAGAACGATTGGGTAGTAGTTTTAGCAGTTCAGAAAACAGGAAATAATCTGTGTATTGTTGTTTGGGTATGTCTAAAACTTGGGGATGCAAAGGTAACATAGTTAAACCTAATGCCACGCGACTACAATTGGGAGTGCCATTTTCACCCAGGTATAAGTCTTGAATAATTTTGGCATTAGGCAGTTTTTGCCGTAACCAACGGTTAATTGTGCCAACGGAAGCTACACCACCACTGAGGACGGCTTGATTAATGGCTTCGGTGGGAATACCACGAGCTACTAATAATTTGTTAAGTTCTCGATTGAGACGACGGACAAAGGGAACAAAGACTTGACTTTCCAGGTCTCGGCGCTGTAATACCCAACATTGGTCGGCAAATTCTAGGGTAAAGGTTTCTTGGTGCTGTAAAATCAATTTCAACGCTAAGGCTGCATCTAATAAAGCTTGTCCCAGGAGGGAACTTTCTAGGCGTTGTTGGAGACGAATTCGCGCTTCTGTGTCTGGTTCACCAACTTTGGGTAATGATAAGGCTTCTAAACCCAAGTTAGAAAATTGCATTTGGTCTAAACCTGGAATCGAAGGTTGCCAATGCCAAGGATTTGTGTTGGTTGGTTCATGATGAGATTGCCCGGGTTGACGGGGTTGGCGGGATTTTGGTGGTAGTAGTAATTGACAAATAATGTCCTGTTCAATGCCTTTGCCAGAGTAGGCAAAATTGTGCAGCATGAAGTCTTTGTATGTCAGTTTTTCCAGATTTGCTGGTATATCTACCAAGGTCATTTCTACTTGCGTTGCGCCAATATTAATGGCTAAAGTGTTACCTAATAGGGGATAATCACTGGTTTTTAAAGGGCGTAAACCTTGATTTTCGCTAATTTGGATAGATTGACCATTAGCACTGTCTAATTCTGGCAGCAAACTGGCGATCGCTTCCTCGACAAACAAGATTTGTTGGGGATGAGAAACAAGTTCACTGGTGACAATCGCTTCCCGCACATTAAAACGATATTGTTCATTCCAACTGGAAGGACAAGTACAGATAACACCCGCGATATTCTTAATTACTCCTGAAAAAGTCGCTGTATTCATGCCCACAGCATTAGCAATTAAAGCCGGTGTGGTACTGGTTTGAATAGACCGGAGAGTTGATAATAACTTAGAAAGCGATCGCACTACCCAAATTAACGGACCTGCGGAAAACTCGTTCAATTGCAACATCGGCTCCCATTTTTGCCGTTCTTGCTGATAGGGAACTGCTATTTGCAAATAAGGCTTTAACTGTGCTGAATAAAGATGAGGGGAAAAATCTGATTCTCCACTTTTCCCCTGATGAGAACCTGAATTAGTAGGTAAATAAACTTCTGCGGGTAACCGGAATGATTGCTGAAAATTAGAACCATCAACTTGACTTTCGGCTGACCAATAAATTGGATAAACTATCAATTGAGAGCGATTTAATAAAGCCGCAGAAATTCCCGTCGTCCCAATATCAATTCCTAAATACCAACTGGCATCCAAAGTATCATTAGAAATCAGATTATTCTCTTCTTCATGGTGAATTGATGTTTGATTATTGGTAGTTGGAGATTGCTCCTCAGTGAGTGGAGATTGCTTAACATCTTCTGGTTCAGCCTCTACATCTGTCTGAGTTGTTAAACTTAAATCTACTTCCTGATCCGAAACTATATTTACACTATCAACTTGACTGGTAGAATCTAACTTAGTTATAGATTCTCCAGCATAATTTAATGGTTGATCAAAATTAGCTAAATCTTGATCTAATTGTTGCAACCGCTTGGCATCTAAAACAATTTCTGGTATTTCCGAAACATCATTATCTAATACAGACAGCAAATTTTCCTCAGCAGAAGCAGCAACAAAGTTATTCAATACTAACTGCTGATTTTCTGTTTCTGTGTCTGCATTATCTAATTGATTGATAACTTCTGACGGTAATATTTCATTACTAGTATCCACTAATAAATCAGTTAAAACTGTAATTGTATCAACAGGATTTGGTTCTTTTTGAAGTTGTCCTACTACTTCTTTTTCTTCTGGCAAAAATGGGACTTTAATTTCTGTGGGCGCAGGAGCAATTATTGTTTGTGGCTCGTGATTCTCATCATCGTCTTTTGGTTCTGCTAACATAGCAGTGTCAGCTATACTAGAAAATGTTGAACTGTTAATTTCCAGTGCTGATAAATTATTACTGACCTCTTCAGCCGCAATGGGTAAACTTTCATTTTCCCTAAATTTCAGATCAGGAGAAAAGGAGAAATTTAACGATGAGGAAATTTCAGTATTAAAGAAACTTGCATAAAGTTCATCTACTTCATCAGTATTTGTTAACTGTAAATCTTTAGCAGATTGTGATTGATTCTGTAACAATTCTGTAGCCATATTAATTGGCAATATTTCCGCCTCAGAA
>NZ_VILC01000038.1:68682-75884 GCF_009712065.1 Aphanizomenon sp. UHCC 0183
AAGTTTTTGATTTCTCAACAACCGAAGATTCAGCTAATGATGGTGATGCCGATACTATTTGAGGATTTAAAGGAGAGATAGAAGACTCATTAATCAAAACTTGCTGTTGTAAATATTGAGTCAAATTATTGAGGAAATTTGCCATTAATTGTTCACCCTGTATCCCCTGATCGTGCATTTTAGCTAATGCCTGAGACAAGGAATGATAATAGGCGTTAATATTACGTTCTAGTGCTTCAAAAACACTATTGACAGTTCCATCTAAAGACAGTAAACGTTGATCTAAATTCCGAGCTAAATTTGCTAACTGTTCTATCCGTTCTGCTGATTCTAAAATCGGTTGAATACCAGAAGTAATTGCGTCTAGGTTCTGGACATTAGCGTTAATTATTAACCCAGAATTTGATTGTAAATGTGGTACTAAACGACCCATGAGGACTTCTAAAAAATCAGAAATCATCTCCTGTTGATTAGGTAACTGCTGGCTTAATGAAGAGTTTTGTAGTCGCTTTTGCTCTAGTTGTCTAATTTCCTCAATCAAATCTGCTCTTTCTGCCAATAGCCTGGATAATTCTGCTTGTAAAGGCTGAAATAAAACCGTTATTTCTTGTTTGGTTTGCGCGGTTTCATCACTACTTGTCTCTGGTGGGTGTCCAGAAGACTCTAAAATAGATGGAAGGTGCTGTTGATTAAATTGTGTCAACAGAGATGAAAATCCTGGTGTGGGAGATGATTGAGTAGTTTCTGGTAGGACATCATTCTTTGATACTTCATCTTCCTCCAATTGCACTAAAAAGCTCCGCACTCGTTGTAAAATCTCTTTTTCCTGTTGTCCTTGGTTAGAAAGGAACTTAGAAAGACCTTTAGCACTATGAGACAGTAAGTGATCAATATCTGCAATTAGTTGGTGAATTTCATCAGTATGGTAAGTCACGTTAAATTACCTTAGTTAAAAATGTACGTTGATTTGTAAGAGACTGACAATTACAAAAAAGGGAACAGGGAACAGGGAACAGGCAATAGGCAATAGGCAATAGGCAATAGGCAATAGGCAATAGGTGATAGGTGATAGGCAATAGGTGATAGGCAATAGGTGATAGGCAATAGGTGATAGGTTATAGGCAATAGGCAATAGGCAATAGGCAATAGGCAATAGGCAATAGGCAATAGGCAAGAGTAAAGAAGTTTTCAGCGATTTCACGTTTCTTTACACAGTTTGGTTTTATTGTGTTCACATACTTATAGCCATATTTACTGATAAAGACAGTGAAAAAAATTGTAGAAGCAATACCTTCGCCAAATTTCAAAAAGCTTTGATTCGTAGGTCATGTTGTTTACTTTAGCGTGCCGGAGAAATTAGGCACAACCCAACAAATGTGTATTTGTTGCGCTGTCGCTCAAACCAACCTACAAAAAATGGCGAAGGTATTGATACGATTAAGGTTTAGCTAGTTTCTCAGTGTAGGATGCAGTTAATGAGATTGCGTGATGTTGGTCATGCACTCTCGTTGAGGATACACGAAAATCAAATAATACTTCTATATTAGTCAATATTGTCAATCAGTATTTACCACAACAATGACAACAATCTCAGAAAAAAGGTTATATTAGGGGTATATTTTTACTTTTTTACATAACATAGTTAGTCCAATTTAAGACAATCTCTGTTAGAGGTGATTTTACTATGATGATGTAGGTTTAGAATCAATACTTGTCGGTTAAGGAAATGTAGGTTGGGTTGAGGAACGAAACCCAACAAAATCCTTGATAATGTTGGGTTATGGCTGATGCCTCCGGCCAGCGCAGGGATACGCCACACTATGGCTAACGCCTCCCGTCAGGGATACGTAAACGTTCCATTGCTCCGCGTTTACGCAGTGTCCCGCAGGGATACGTAAACGTTCCACAACACAATCTACCAGATAATGACTTTTTAGGCTTAACCGAGCAGTATTGGGTTTAGAATAACGATTTTAGTGTTGTGATGATAGCAACTTTAATAAACAAGATGCCCTGATGGAAGAAAGATATAATACAAATAACGCATCCCATACATGGATGATTACAGTGCCATTTTTTCAAGGCTTGCCAGAACTAGGCTTAGAAAAGGTTCTAACTCATCTTGTTACTCGTACTCATCCAGCTAACCAAGTAATTTTACTAGAAAATGACTGGGGAGGTTCTGTATACTTTATTATAAATGGATGGGTAAAAATCCGTACATACAATTTAGAGGGGAAAGAAGTAACGCTAAATATTATTGGTAGAGGGGAATTATTTGGGGAAATGGCAGCGTTAGATGAAGTCCCCCGTTCTACTGATGTTATTACTCTAGCAGAGACGACGATTGCGAGTATACCTGCTCAGGATTTTGTGAATTTGCTGCAAACAGAACCTTTAGCCGGCGTGAGATTGGCTCAATTAATGGCGAGAAGGTTGCGACAGGTTAACAAAAGATTACGTCTTCGGGAATCAGATAGTCAGTCACGGGTGGCTGATACGTTGCTATTTTTGGCAGAGGGACAAGGAAAACAAGAGAATGCCGGCACGCAACTTCCTAATTTACCACACCGAGAGTTAAGTAGTTTAAGTGGATTGGCACGGGAAACTGTGACAAGAGTGCTGACAAAGCTAGAAAAAAAGGGTTTGATTGTGAGGGATCAAGATAGAATTCATATTCCAGATTGGTCAGCTTTGGAAAAAACTATAGTTTAATTTAGTTGTTTGGCATGAGTATCGTTGATTCCCTACCAGAAGAACCAGAGCAAGATTCATCTCCTGAATCTCTTTCCCAAGCGCGATTACAGTACCAACCTCTGAAGGTTGAAAGTACCTTAAGGATGGTGGAAACGGCTTTTTTAGCCAGTACGGCGAGTTTAATTTGGTTTATTAATTTTTATTTTCCTTTGGGTCCAGTATTGCGGGTATTTTTCCCTATTCCTATTGCTTTGGTTTATTTACGTTGGGGTAAACGAGCAGCTTGGATGGCAGCGGTGACTTCTGGGTTGTTGTTGTCTGTGTTGATGGGTCCGGTTCGGAGTTTATTATTTGTCATGCCTTTTGCCTTGATGGGTGTGCTGCTAGGGGCGACTTGGTATCGCCGTGTACCCTGGATTGTTTCTATTGCTTTAGGGACGCTGTTGGGGACGCTGGGGGTGTTTTTTCGCCTGTGGTTTTTGTCGGTGCTATCGGGGGAAGATTTGTGGGTTTATGTGATTACTCAGGTGACGGAAATTATTGAATGGATTTTTTTAAAATTGGAATTGTTAATGACTCCCAATTTACTATTAATTCAATTGGGAGCGATCGCTCTTATTCTTCTCAATAATTTTATTTACTTGTTTATAGTTCATCTTACGGCTTGGTTACTTTTAGACCGTTTAGGCAATCCCATTCCCCGTCCACCTCATTGGGTGCAGATGTTGATGGATTATGAATAAGTAGGTTGGTGTTGAAAATTGTCCTTATGGCAAGGCAAAAGGCAAGAGGCAAGAGGCAAGAGTGAAGAGGGTTTGGGCGATTTTACATTTCTTTACACAGTTTGGTTTTATTGTGTTCACCTACTTAGTCATAACTATGATTTTTTTGATTAATTGGATGAAGATGATTAATTAATCAGGAAAATCAGGAAAATCAGGAAAATCAGAAAAATCACAGTTTAGATATGATTAATATTTACACCCAAGTTCCCCAGGGTGAAGCATGGCTCAATCGTTATCGCGGTAAATTACCGATATTTGCCTGTGTTTTAGGATTTACAGAAACTGGTTTGATTCCTGGGATTTCTGCCGCTGGTTTGACTCCAGATGATCGCCGATATACGGCTTGTGCTGATGCGGAATTTCTCTATTACGGCGCTGAATATCAACCTAAGTACCCTCTGCCACCTTTGACTTCGGGGGCTTCTCCTGTGCTAATTTCGCGGGCGGTGGTGGCTAATTTAAATATCCCTGTTTACTTATTTAATGCCGGATTACCACATATTCCACCTGTGCCATTAATTGAGTTGGGTGGTACGCCGGCGAGATGTTTAAGTGGGGGTGCAGCTATGAATGTAGATACTGTTAAACATTTACTAGCTGAAGGATTACGTTGGGGTTCTCAATTAAGTTCTCAATTAAATTCTGATAGGTATTTAATTATTAGTGAGTGCGTTGTTGGTGGCACAACAACGGCTTTGGCAATTTTAACTGGTTTGGGGATTGATGCTGTTGGCAAAGTTAATAGTAGCCATCCTGTGTGTAATCATGGGCAAAAATGGGATTTGGTGCAGACTGGATTGGCAAAAATTCCTCCGTCAGTTGATCCTTTAGAACTGGTGGCAGCGGTAGGTGATCCTATGCAGGTGGTAGTAGCAGGAATGGCGATCGCTGCCAGTCGAAGTTGTGGGGTATTATTAGGTGGAGGTACACAAATGTTAGCAGTTTATGCTTTAATTCAAGCGATCGCTCACAGATATGACCTATCTTGGGAACCCGCAGAAATTGTCATTGGTACAACCCGTTGGGTAGCAGAAGATTCCACAGGCGCAACAATTGACTTAGCCCAAAGTTTCAATAAAAATAGCATCCCCCCCTTGTTAGCTACACAATTGAGTTTTGCTAATTCCCGATATCCCCAACTTCAAGCTTATGAACGGGGTTTTGTGAAAGAAGGTGTTGGTGCCGGTGCGGCTTGTATTGCTGCTGCTTTAAGTCGAAATTGGCAACAAAATCAACTATTAGCAGCAATTGAAGCCCAACTTGAGCAACTTAGCACCCATCAATAAACCCTCTGTTTGAGTAACTGTTCTTCTAAGGCAGCAATCCGATGATATGCGGCAGTTAACTGAGTTGTTAGCCGTTGAATTTGAATTTCTGGTGTTATTTGTTTATCTATAGCCTGATAACTCATTTCGGGAATACTATCAAGTAAAATATCCTTATGCTTCCATTCTTTTAACTCATTTGCCGGCTGCTTTTTTTCCAAATAATGCTCTATGACTGGTAATTGCCGTAAAGATGAATCTGACAAAGCTTGAGATAGGCGCATATCGAGCCTTTCAATCACTTCATAGATGGCATTAACCTGCTGGCTTAAGGTGAGAATTTGTTTTTCTAATGATTCCATTTAATACCTGCACCAAAAAAATATTTTCTCTATGTTATTCACTTTACTGACGATCTTAGTTATACTTATGGATTATTTAACTTTTGATGACTTTCATCAAATTTTAATGCCATGTATAGAAGTAAATCAATAATATTGATAAGTTGGGCAACTTTACTTTTCCTTACATATTACTCTTATGAGAAGCCGCTCCGCGTCTACGGTTTTTTCCCGTTCGCCTACTTATCAGCCGTAATTATACATATAAAACTATGGACAGACGATCTTTTTTATTAGGTACAAGTACCTTAGCACTTTCTCAGGCGATCGCCGGCTGCGGAACAAACCAGCAACCACTCTTAAATGTCCAATTATTAAAAAATTCTATCCCCGGTCAGGTAGTTAATCAGTTTCGGAAAACCGTAACTCAAGAGGGTAAATTAAAATTTACCCCAATTAATCAGTTGGAGGATTTATTTAAATTATTACAAACCTGGCAACAACCACCGACTAATAATCAGCAACAATGGACTCGTTATTTACCATTCAATCAAAATCAAAAATCACCAACTGCCAATTTAATCACATTGGGAGATTATTGGTTACAAACAGCAATTGATCAAAAATTAATTCAACCATTAGCAACAGCAAATATCAAAAATCTAGTTAACCTCAATCAAAAATGGCAACAGATAATTAAGCATGACCAAGAGGGTAAAATTTGGGGCGTTCCTTATCGGTGGGGAAATACAGTAATTATTTATAATCAAGAAAAGTTTCAACAATTGGGTTGGACACCAACAGATTGGAGTGATTTATGGCGGAGTGAATTGCAAAATCGCATTTCTTTACTAAATCATCCCAGAGAAGTCATTGGTTTAGTTTTGAAGAAATTAGGAGAATCTTATAATACAGACAATATCAATCAAATCTCTGCCTTAGAAACGGAATTAAAAGCATTAAATCAACAAGTCAAATTCTATGATTCTAAAAACTATCTAGAACCACTAATTATTGGGGACACTTGGTTAGCAGTTGGTTGGTCTGATGATATTATCCCCATCATCAATCGTTATCCAAAATTTGCCGCAGTTGTCCCCAAATCGGGAACAGCAATTTGGGCTGATTTATGGGTAAGTCCCACAGGTGTTAATAATGACAGTTTAGCATACCAATGGCTAGATTTTTGTTTACAACCCAATACATCTAAACAAATTGCCCTACTAACTAAAAGCAATTCTCCCATTGACAAGACTATGGTTAATGGGGATATTCAGAAGCAGTTACAGAATTTATTATTAACTGATTCAGAAACTTTTGCCAAAAGTGAATTTTTACTGCCTTTCCCTCCAGCAGTGATGAAAGAGTACGAAGATTTATTTATGAAGATCAAAAAATCCTAATTTGACAAAGCAAAACTGAAACCGACTTGACTTCGATGATTCATCTGAAGCCGACAGGAAGCAGGACTTTGAGAAAAATTGCAGGTGTACGTTGCTAAAGCTTCTTTCTGGTAGTTAAAAATTCGGATATTGTAACCAAATTTACTAGCTAGACCACCTAAACGATTCACAAAAACATACTTACCAAAATAGTCTAATAAGCCCCAAATTCGCTGATTAACAATTAAATCTGCCCGGGGTGGTTCTGTTTGCGAGGGTGGGTAAACTATCCAATTATCTAAAAGTTGTTTTTCCGAGTTTTCCTTAGCCCACCATAAACTAGGAACTGTTAATTTTTGGGGATCAATAGTTTTAGCTGTGATGATATTATCCTTTGGTTGGGTAAGTAAATCTAGCTGCAAAGGTGCATCAGAGGGGAGAAAAATATTTTCTGCTTTTGATGGGAGAATGGGTAAAAGCGAAGCAGTAAAAAATCCCATTGCTAATAATAACAGTGGTTTTTTACGGATAAATAACTTATTGTTAGTCATAGCTTTGATACTTGATATTTATTTCCCATAATGTTCATGGTTCAATCGAGAAAATCCTGATTGAAATATAAAAATTTTATGGAGGAGGAGTTCAGAAGTCAGAAGTAGGGGGAGTGGGGGGAGTGGGGGGAGTGGGGGGAGTAGGGGAGTAGGGGGAGTAGGGGAGTAGGGGGAGTAGGGG
>NZ_VILC01000039.1:0-2586 GCF_009712065.1 Aphanizomenon sp. UHCC 0183
TTTTTCAACTGCCATTTTTTTAATTCCTTTTTGTTAGTTTTATGACTATCGGTTAAGCACTCCGACCGACACCTCAACAAATTATCATCGAATCTTCATGATGTAAAGAAAAAATAGATAAATAAATGTAAAGTTTCTGAGATCTGAAATTTACTATAAAATAATATACATAGCCATTAAATATAGCAGGACTTAATAGAGTTTTGACAAAGATAAATTTATACTCTCCTTAGAAAGAGAAAGATGCCTCCACTGTTTTCAAACCCCTGATTTTTCATTAGTACACGCAGGTGAGATTGGCTTATGTAGTAGTGATTTGCATTTGTTTTTTTTCACACGTACGTAATAATAATTTAATTTATCAGCAATCATTAATTTATACTCATGTTCTAAAGTTAACGATTAAAAATTACCTTTAAATTTTAAAAGCATATCGAATACTGGATATGCTTAGTTAATAAATAGAACCTAAATTGTGTAATTTACCGTAAATCGTATCACCCGATAGAGTTTTCAACATCAAGTGTTATTACTCCTTAGTAGGTAAATAAGGAAGTATCTTGGGAAAAGTTAACTTGCCAAAACTGCTTTCCTGTTCCCTTGTATCAAGTAAATCAAATTCCTATTTCCTATAGATAAATTAAAATTTTCTTTCCTATGGGTAAATTATAATGGGCTGTGAATTTTATTTTTTTCAGAAATTATGTCTACAGAAGGGACTCCCGTTAATATTCCACAGACAGCTTTAGCCGCTTTGGTGGATGTTTTTGTGCAGCAAGGCCATCCACATCAATATGCTGAAGCGATGGCGACTTCAATCATTTTTCAGACTGATTTAGATTTACGGAATGCTCAGATTGCCAATCTCTTAGGCTGGCTGAAACAGGAGCATAATGATATCTATCCCTCAGCCTTAGATGTAGTTGGAAAAACTTCCGAAGAATTTGAACGTCGAGTTCAAGAAGGTTAAGTGTCTAGACTCGATTTAGTGAATTTCAAAAAATAGGGTCAAAAATTAGCTGTTTCAGCTAATTTTTTCCTCAAAGGTTTCCCACTAAGGAACGCAAATTTAATAACCTGCAATTCTGATGTAACCTGGAATGGTGCGTTACGCTGTCGCTAACACACCCTACTTTTGCACCTTATTTAATTCACATTCCTTACCAGGTATTCTTATGACTAATTTCAAAATTATTTCTCCTCTATCTGCGATGCCTACTGCCAGCGAAGCTATCGCTCAACAAACCCGTCAAGCTGCTAGTAAGCTGGCAGTTCTCTCCTCTGAGTCCAAAAATCAAGCTATTGAAGCGATCGCACAAGCTTTAGAATTGGCCAAGGATGATATTTTGCAAGCAAATCTGGCTGATTGTCAAGCAGCGACAGCGGCAGGAATCGCCAAACCCCTTTATAAACGGTTACTTTTGGATGAACATAAATTAAGGGATGCGATCGCTGGTGTGCGAGATGTTGGTAAACTAGATGATCCTATTGGTAAAGTTCAAATTCATCGGGAAATTGATACTGGTTTAATTCTCAAACGTATCACCTGTCCTTTAGGCGTTTTAGGCATCATTTTTGAAGCCCGTCCCGAAGCCGCAATTCAAATAGTTTCCTTAGCAATTAAATCCGGTAATGGTGTAATTCTCAAAGGTGGTAAAGAAGCATTACGTTCTTGCGAAGCGATAATTAAAGCCATTAAACAAGGATTATCTCACACAGCAGTTAATCCTGATGCGGTGCAATTGTTAACCACGAGAGAAGAAATATTAGAACTTTTGCAATTAGATAAATATGTAGATTTAATTATTCCTAGAGGTTCTAATGCTTTTGTGAAATTTGTCCAAGATAATACCCGGATTCCCGTATTAGGTCATGCTGATGGCATTTGTCATCTTTATGTAGATCAAGCCGCTGATATTGCCAAAGCTATTAGTATTACTGTAGATTCTAAAATTCAATATCCCGCTGCTTGTAATGCCATTGAAACTTTGCTAGTTCATAGTAGCATTGCTGCCGAATTTCTCCCCCAAGTTGCCACAGCTTTACAAGCACAAAATGTAGAATTAAAAGGTGATGAACGTACTATACAAATTTTATCTGATATTGCCCCAGCCACAGAAATAGACTGGCAAACAGAATACAGCGATTTAATTTTAGCCATTAAAATTGTTGATTCTTTAAATGAAGCAATATCCCATATTGAAAATTATGGTTCTCGGCACACAGAAGCAATCATTACTGAAGATATTACAGCCGCAGAAACATTTCAAGGCTTAGTCAATGCAGCGGGAGTTTATCATAATTGTTCTACCCGATTTGCTGATGGTTTCCGTTATGGATTTGGTGCAGAAGTGGGAATTAGTACCCAACAAATGCCCCCGCGCGGACCAGTTGGTTTAGAAGGTTTGATTACATATAAATATCAAATGTCTGGTAATGGACATATTGTGAAAACCTACACAGGTGCAAACGCAAAATCATTTAGTCACCGTGATTTGTAATCATATCATTAATCTAGTTCCCAGTCTCTGACTGGGAATGGGAATGCTGAATTGCGGCTCTGCCGCTAGTAGTTCGTCAAATTTA
>NZ_VILC01000039.1:2739-19606 GCF_009712065.1 Aphanizomenon sp. UHCC 0183
CCCCCTACCCCCCCTACCCCCCTACCCCCCCTACCCCCTGCTTGCCTTCACCCGTCATTTTCGGGTTGACAGACCACTAGTGATAGAGGAGGCAGAGCCTCATAGCTGGCATTCCTAGCCGGAGTCTAGGAACGAGGGAAAGTCTTTAAACCAAGGCTTTTAATAAAGCTTGCAATTTAAGTTGCACTTCGGCAAATTCCTTTTGAGGATCTGAACCAGCAACAATACCTGCACCCCCATAAAGTCTGGCATAATTACCATCAATTAAAGCCGAACGAATCCCCACAATAAATTCACAATTTCCTTCCCCGTCTACCCACCCTAAAGGTGCTGCATATAGACCCCTTTCAAAACTTTCATAACGGCGAATTTCTGCACAAGCAATATCTCGCGCTGCGCCGGCAACTGCTGGAGTAGGATGGAGTTTAGCAACTATTTGTAAAGGATGAATATTATTAGGAACTACTGCGCTAATTGGTGTCCATAAATGCTGAATATTAGATAATTGTCGCAGTCTAGGGGCTAAAACTTGGGGGAATAAACCCAGTTGAGATAAATGTTGAGTAATAAAATCTAGAACCAGTTTATGTTCGTGTTTTTCTTTGGTACTGTTAACTAAATTGTTAGCATTTGTAGCATCTTCTGTGGGAGTTTTTCCCCTCGGTGCAGAACCTGCCAAAGCATCAGTAATTAACTGCCGTTTGTGAATACTAATTAACCGTTCTGGACTAGCACCAATAAAGTTTTGTCCTTGACCATTACTGGTAGAAAATACATTGCAATTAGGATGTAGTTGGCGGAGATTATTTAAAGATTGTAATAAGTTGAAATTATGATTAGCACTGACATCTAAGGTATCAGCTAAAACAATTTTTCTTAAATGGTTAGCATGAATTATTTCTAAAACCGATGAAACAGAAGTTTTGAATTTATCACCGTTATTAGTGATCTTTTTATATAAGTTTAAGGGAAATTTATCAATATTTAGAGAATGGGTATTCAAAGATTTAATAATTTCTAAATGGCATTGTAAATTATCCAATATTTTGGTAATATTAATCCTAGAATTAATAATTGTATTCATTATTAATGTGCAGCGACTATTTTTTAAAGTTATTTGCCAACAAGGTAAGAAAACCGTAGCCGCAGGAAATGGATAATCTGCTTTTTTATGCTGATCAAAAAAACTGAAAGTACAAAAAAATCGAGGTAGGGAAAAAGTCTGATTTTGATGAGATATAGGAATTATGTTCTTTAGACAATTTTTGATAAATTCTTCTGATTTTGTAAACCTATCTTTACCAGAAATTTCTATTTTATCTAAAGTGCCAATTGCCGCCATTGCTTCACCATTACTTCTATTTTCAAAATAAAAGTTTATGGTATTTTTATGATTAAATTTATCGAAAACTAGCAAAGGATCAACTAAGCTAATTTCTAGGGGAATACTGACAATTTTACTATTATTATGGCGACGGCAATTTTCCTGAACCTCTAATAGCAATTGATTAAGATATTTGTAATCTACAAAGGTGTGGCTGCGACATGGTGAAATTGTCATGGATGTATAAGTTAATTTTTATTAAGTTATCTTCCTAAAATGTCATAAATCATGGTGGTATTTTTATAGGTAACATAATTCAGTTACCATTAACCAGCATAAACTTAGTTTGATTTTGGGTTTGATCCTGTTTTGGTAGCAAGATAGCAGGTTTTATGGCAGGATATTCCCCTATAATCATAAAATTAGCACTTTTTGGTAATTTACCAAAGTTAAACTCTGAAATTATAAAATTTAACTGATAACTAAAGTTCTGGTAATTTAACTAATCACAACTGATGACTTCAACTCAGATTTCACCACCTCAAGCTAAACTATGGCTGGCGGCTATTAAACCGCCAATGTACAGTGTTGCTATTATGCCGATTTGGGTAGGTTCGGCGGTAGCATTTAGGGAAGTAAAGATTTTTAATATAACAATATTTTCTTTGTTTATTGCCGCAGCAATTTTGCTTTTAGCTTGGGAAAATATTAGTAATGATGTATTTGATGCCGAAACAGGAATTGATCAGAATAAACATCATTCATTGGTGAATTTAACTGGTAATAAAACTTTAATGTTTTGGATAGGAAACCTGTGTTTAGGTTTGGGGTTATTGGGGATAATAGCGATCGCTCTTGTGCAAAAAGACCCCACAGTTATTGCTATAATCCTCTTATGCTGCGGCTTAGGCTATATGTACCAAGGTCCCCCCTTTCGGCTAGGATACCAGGGTTTAGGGGAATTTATCTGCTTTTTTGCCTTTGGTCCATTGGGTATGGGTGCAGCCTATTACAGTCAAACTCAAACTTGGTCTATCATTAATTTAGCAGCTTCCATGATTTTGGGCATTGTTACCAGTTTAGTGCTATTTTGCTCCCATTTTCACCAAGTTGCGGATGACATAGCCGCAGGAAAGAAATCTCCCATTGTGCGTTTAGGAACGCAAACAGGCGCAAAGGTATTAGTCGGATTTACGGCGAGTATTTATCCCTTAACTTTGCTATTTGTGATTTTGAATATTTTCCCAATTTGGACTTTACTCAGTTTCCTGAGTTTACCTTTTGCAATTCAATTATGTCGTCACGTCTTAGAAAATCACAATCAACCAGACAAAGTAAGTAACTCTAAATTCATCGCTATCAGAGTTCAGTTTGTGAGTTGCTTATTTTTGGGTGTAGGATTTATTCTGGGTTAATAATTTTCAGAATTAAACGCAGATAAACGCAGATGAACACAGATAATTTTATACCTCATCAGACTAGGAACCGCTATATAAAGCAAGGAATACGGAATGGGATAAATTTTCTTCTTCTTTCTTTATCCCTCCTGACTCCTGACTCCTGACTTCTGACTCCTTTCTCATGATTTATCAATTTTCCTTTCGTTACTTTAGTCAGAAATTCACCAAACCTATGATTACAAATCATGGAATTTGGGAAATCCGCGAAAGCATAATTATCCGCTTGATTGATGAAAAAGATGACGTTAGTTGGGGGGAAATTTCCCCCATTTCTTGGTTTGGTTCAGAAACTATCAAACAAGCTTTAGATTTTTGTTATCAACTTCCACAAACAATTACGAAAGAGATAATTTTCGCCATTCCCGATAAATTACCAGCTTGTCAATTTGCTTTTGAATCTTCAACCCACCCAGGTGGGTTTCGTCTGTGTAGCAGTGAATTGCAGTCGCCTAATCTCACCTACAGCGGCTTATTACCAGCAGGAAAATCAGCTTTAAATCAATGGAGTAACTTATGGGAACAAGGATATAAAACATTTAAATGGAAAATCGGTGTTAATGAAATCAATCAAGAATTAGAAATATTTGATTTACTCATTTCCAGTTTACCAACATCAGCAAAATTACGTTTAGATGCTAATGGCGGACTGACTTATCAACAAGGTAAATTATGGTTAGAAAAATGTGACCAATTCTCACCTAAAATTGAATTTATCGAACAACCTTTATCTGTAGATAAATTTACAGAAATGCAAGAATTAAGTAACTTATATTTAACACCCATAGCCTTAGATGAATCTATCGCCAATCTCCACCAATTAGAATCATGTTTTCAGCAAGGTTGGCGAGGAATATTTGTGATAAAACCAGGAATATTCGGTTCACCATCTCAGTTAAGAGAGTTTTGCAAACAACATCAAATTGATATTGTATTTTCATCTGTCTTTGAAACCGAAATTGGTAGACAAGCCTCACTACAATTAGCCGCAGAATTATCCACAAATAACCGCGCCGTTGGCTTTGGAATTAACCACTTTTTTCAACAACAAGAAGCAAACTGGCTAGAAAGTCTATGGAAAACATTTTAGATAATATCCAAAACCATGATTGGCTAATTTGTGATCATAGCCAAGAATTACCAAAGATAGCAACAGAATTATATTTAAAATTAACCCAGTTATCAAATCCAAAAATCATCATTGCAGAAAAATCACCAGTGAGATTTTTAGGAAGTTTTATTGCTGCTTGTGCAGCTAAATGTCCAGTTTTTCTCTGTAACCCAGATTGGAGTCAAGACGAATGGGAACAAGTCTTTAATTTAATTCAACCAGATATAGTTTTAGGAATAGATTATCACTTTTCAAAATCACAAATTCCCAATTATGAATTACCAATTACTAATACTATCATGATTCCTACGGGTGGTTCATCAGGAAAGATAAAATTTGCTATCCATACATGGCAAACATTAACTACTTCAGTGCAAGGATTTACAGAATATTTTCAAATCAATGCAGTTAATTCATTTTGTGTATTGCCATTATATCATGTGAGTGGGTTAATGCAATTTATGCGTTCCTTCACAACAGGAGGTAAATTAGTCATAACCTCATCTAAAACCTTAGAAAATTCTCAATTACCAAATATTAATCCCCACGATTTCTTTATATCTTTAGTTCCTACCCAATTACAAAAATTCCTCCAAAATCCCGCATTAACTCAATGGCTATCCAAATTTTCTACTGTCCTTTTAGGAGGTGCGCCACCGTGGGAAGAACTATTAGAAAAAGCGAGATATCATCAAATTAGATTAGCACCTACCTATGGAATGACAGAAACCGCTTCTCAAATAGCAACTCTCAAACCGGATGAATTTTTACAAGGTAAATTTAATAGTGGAAAAATCCTACCCCATGTTAAAATTATCATTGACAATCCACCGGGAAATATAAATATTCAAAGTCAATCTTTAGCATTAGGTTATTATCCCCAAATCTGGGAAAATAGAAATAACTTTATAGTTGATGATCTTGGTTTTTTAGATCATCAAGGCTACTTACATATTATTGGCAGGAATAGCGACAAAATCATTACAGGTGGGGAAAATGTTTACCCAACAGAAATTGAATCAGCGATTAGAAGAACTCAAATGGTAATTGATGTTTGTGTAATTGGTATAGCTGATAAATATTGGGGACAAGCATTAACAGCCATTTATATTCCCAAAGATAAAAATATTTCCCACATAGAAATTCAAACTCAACTCAAAAATCAACTGAGTAAATTCAAAATTCCCAAACATTGGATTTCCCTACCAAACTTACCTCGTAATACTCAAGGTAAAATCAACCATCAACAACTCCAAAAAATCGCCGAAGATATTCTGAAAACATAATACTTCAGATCCCCGACTTCTTGAAAGAAGTCGGGGATCTATGTCCTGAAATCACATAACCTCCTCCCTTGACCTTCTTCTCTCTGCGCCCTCTGCGTCTCTGTGGTTAGTTTCTAGCCAATGATTCATATAATTTGGTAATTCCAGCTTATTTCTACTATTTATATCAATACAAACGTGCCTAGTAATTGCCTTAGCAACTACGACTTCATCTATGATAATCTCATAGGTAATTTCAAACTTATCTAAACCTATTTTTTCTGCTAATAGACTAATCATTAAATTGTCACCACAATACATAGGACGTAAAAAATCTACATTTGCATGAACAATAGGAAAAGCCACAGATGGATTAGTAAAAAATGATTTAAGATTAATACCAGAAGCTGCTAATGAAACCTCATAAGCTTCATGACAAATTCTCAAAATGTTAGCGAAATAAACGACTCCAGCCGCATCAGTATCTTGAAATCTTACAGTGTAGTAATACGTAAAAGCCATTACAAAGATGTCCTGAATTAAAATCTGCTATTACATATCATTTTACTTCATATTAACTTTTAATAAAAATCCCATGATCTCAGAACCCATAGATAATGCTTTTTGTCAATGCGTAAGTCCTAGTACAGCATGGCGCAAATAAAGCAACCATTCTTAATAGCTATTACGGGTTGAGGTAAATAAATTTCATGCTGTTATTGATGAATCGTTTCTGGGCGCAGACCCTGCGCCCCTACTTTCTGAATTTTTCATGGTCAGAATCTACTATTACAGCCTGGTGTAAATAATATGACTATTAAAAGCTCCGAAAATTTGATTGATTACAAGGCTTGAAAATGGTTTATTTATTCACTTAGGGAACACCAAAAAATAAATTACCCAATTTTGTGGGATGGGCATCCTGCCTGTCCTTGATGATTAGCAGGCAAGATGCCCGCACCACAAGAAATTTTTGGGTATTTTTTTAATTGGAAGTCCCTTAAGCCGCAGTGTAGTAGTATCATAGGAATATTATTACCAAGTATAACTACGCATAAATCGGGATGACAGGATTCGAACCTGCGGCATCCTGCTCCCAAAGCAGGCGCGCTACCAAGCTGCGCTACATCCCGTAAAGCCATCAAAACCAAACTCCACAAGAACCGAATCATGTATTTTTGGTTCATCTCGACTATCATATCACAAAAAATAATAAATGCAAACCCAATGATCCAGAAAAATCAGATTTAGGGAAATATCCTCAATTCCCTAATCCCCACACCCCAGCCACCTTGATCACTGAGGATACCAAAACATTCCTTTTATACCTTCAGGATCTGACATAAAGCCCATCGTCTTATAGAAATCTACAACATGGGGGTCGGCAAAAAGAGTGACATTACTAATTTCTTCACTCCTGAGTTTTTTGAGGACATATTTCATTAATGCCTTACCTAGTCCTCTACTTTGAAAATCAGGATGAACGACTACATCCCAAATAGTGGCATTAAAAGCATGATCTGATGTAGCACGGGCAAAACCAATCAAACGCTTTTTGTTTCCTCGCACTTGCCACATAGAGGCTACGAGAAAACTATGCTCAATAGCTTTTTTTACTTTTCTAAGAGGGCGACGTGACCAGCCAACTGCATCACAGAGTTCTTCAAGTTCATAAAGGTCAATATCTCTTTCCGTACTGAAAACGATTTGATCCTTACCTACACTAGAATTACCATCAACTTCCGCTGTATGCTCATTAACAGCAGTGTTTTTATTTGTCGCTAAAGATTCAGGAGTGCTAAACCAAGTTTTCCAAAAACCCATGCCAATGCAGTTCGGGTAGTATGACTAAAATTGGTTTCCACTTTTAAAAAGTGTTGATTCACATTTAACATCACTATGATTATTGTCGGCTAATTCACTAGAAACATTCTACGCGGTTTAGCGATTTGCAATACTCACAGCTAGTTATCCAGTGTTTCTTCCCAATCACTCTCAACTCTAGCATTTTGTTTTGACACTACTCCATAAAACTGAACCAAAGGCAAAAATTTTCCGAAATTCAAGTATCTTTCTCATTTTCGTGACTAGTTTCAGTCGCGTTGCTGTCATGACCAGATAAAACTCAGATCATCCTATGCTAATCAATATCAACTTCAATAACACAATGAGAATAAATAATTTAACTGATACGCTGTAGACTTTAAAAAATAACATTATTTCTGATACAGCAGAATTCAGGAGTCACCGAGTCACCAAGTCACCGAGTCAGGAGTAAAACTGCCTTGCTGTATGGCTTTGAATTTAGATTCTGTACCTCATTAATTTGCAATATGCTGTATCTAATTAAATTTGGGGATACGTGAGAGGCACAAGGTAAAAGGTAACAGGTAAAAGTGCTTAATCTTCCCCCTGTCCCCTGTCCTCCTGCCCCCCCGCTCCCCTGTCCCAGTTTGTACAAAACAAGCAAGTCCTACCCGCAAAAATGGCTTCTGGTTTAAAATCTTCAACTCTAGAACTCCTGAAACGCTTTAATCGGGCGTTTCCCCAATTCTATGAGCAATTTGTTAGCAGTGAGATTCAACTTCAAAATTTACGCCTAGCATACCGTCTTTATAAAACTAAACGGGCTGTTATTGAGATGAAGCCAGAAGGGAGCAAAAGCGCCCTTCATTTTGCCTACCGCAATCAATCTTTCCTCTTGAGCGATATTTTTGGTGTCCTAGCAGCTTATGGTTTAACTATTCACGGTCTAAGTTTATACGGTCAAATTCGACCACCAATGCTGGTTTTTATTAAATTACTGGTATCTCGTGGCAATAAAGCACTAACTGAAAAAACTGCTGAAAATGTTTGTCGTGCCATTCGTGAGGCGTTAGCAGGCACATTTGAGGTAGAAGAAATGCTGGCTGTAGAATTTAATCTTGATGCTGGTTTGGAACAGGTACAAACTGATTTCTATGTTGACCCTGTTTTTCATCTTCCGGCTTTAGTAATTGAAGCTGATAATCAACCTGGATTATTCTATAAAGTGATGTATGCTATCTGGCAAGAAGACCTGCTGGTGGTTAACGCCAATTTACTAGTTTGGCGCGGACGGACTCGACTAATTCTTTATTTGTTAGGTCCGAATGAAAGTCTCATTCCTGAATATTTAGGTCACAAAATCGCGGAAGGAGTGAAACATAGATTACTTAATCAATAAAATTAGCTCAGTAGGTTGGCGTTAAAAATTGTTGTTATGACAAGGCAAGAGGTTTTAGGTAATTGTACTTTTATTTACACATTTTGTTTATTTAACGTCCATCTGCTTAATTCAAAATTTTAATTTTTGAATTTTTGGTTCTCTGTTCGTGTTGAGTTGTATTGAGTCGCACCCACCCTTGAGGGTACGATATTTAATTATGGCAACAATAGAAATCTTAGGCGTTCCACATACTTATGAGCTAACTGCTCCCACATCATGCCCCCATACTTTAGTATTTATCCACGGTTGGCTAAATAGTAGCGTATATTGGCAACCTGTGATTTCTCGTTTATCGGTAGATTTGCAGTGTTTATCTTATGATTTACGAGGTTTTGGTGAATCGCAGTCTCAGGTGACATCAGATATAGAACTGGCTGCTACAGACTCTAGTATGGTTAGTTTGTCTTTGGATTCTATGCACTCTCCGTATGCTTATGCTCAGGATTTGGCTGTGCTTCTCCAACACCTGAATATTTCTAGTGCTTGGTTAGTTGGTCATTCCTTAGGTGGTACTATTGCTCTATGGACTGCGGCTCAACTACCTGATTGTGTTCAAGGTGTGATTTGTATTAATGCCGGTGGTGGGATTTATCTGAAGGAAGCTTTTGAGCAATTTCGCGCCACTGGGCAAAAATTTTTACAGGTCCGTCCCCGTTGGCTTTCACAAATGCCTTGGATTGATTTGTTGTTTACTAAAGCTAGTGTGTTGCGTCCTCTAGACCGATATTGGGCGCGTCAACGACTGATTGATTTTATTATTGCTGACCCTGAAGCTGCTTTGGGAACTCTTCTCGACTCCACTACGGAAGAAGAAATTAACTGTCTACCCCAATTAGTATCCAAATTAAAACAGCCAGTCTATTTTTTGGCTGGTGCTGACGATAAGGTGATGGAACCTAAGTATGTCCGCCATTTAGCAAGTTTTCATTGGCTTTTTCAATATGTGGGCGATAATGTGATTGAAATTCCCGATTGTGGTCATCTGGCTATGTTGGAGCAACCAGAAGCCGTGGCTGAACATATTCGGTCATTAGTCATTGGTCATTAAGAAAATTCTTCTTTCTCCTGAACTCCTGAATGGGCGCAGGCCCTGCGCCCCTACCTCCTGAACTAATTTTCGTATAATTGCATGACTTGGTTCAGTGAGAGCCGGGAATGCACTCCTAATGTGAGGGGTGATGTTCTCCCAAGCGATAGATGTTCGGCGGCGGCACAGCCAATCATAGCGGCGTTGTCGGTGCAAAATTTTAGGGGGGGGAATAAAACCCGGATGTTATGTTTGCTGGCTGCTGCTTGTAAATGCTTTCTCAGTCCACTATTTGCTGCTACACCACCACCTACGGTAATGGTATCTAGTCTATAGTTACGAGCGCAGGCGATCGCCCTTTTGGTGAGCGATCGCGCTACAGTATCCTGAAAACTAGCCACTACATCCGCTACTGGTACTTCTTTGCCCTCTTTCTCTAACTGCTGCACTAAACGTAATACTGCTGTCTTTAATCCGCTAAAACTACAATCATAAGGATGATAACCCCCACCCGGTAAAGAAATTTTTCCTTCCGGTAATGTAAAAGCTTGGGGATTGCCAGTTTGTGCCAGTTTATCAATTATTGGTCCACCGGGATAACCCAGTTTTAACAACCGCGCCACCTTATCAAAAGCCTCACCCGCCGCATCATCACGGGTTTCTCCCAAAGTTTCGTAGATACCATAATCTTTCACATAAATCAAGCTTGTATGACCTCCAGAAACAAGTAAGCTAAGAAAGGGAGGATTTAAACTTGGCTCACTCAAGTAAGTCGCGTAAATATGACCTTCCAGGTGATGCACCCCCAAAAAAGGCAAATCATGGACAATTGCCAGAGTTTTAGCAGCCGTTAATCCTACCAGCAACGCTCCTACCAGTCCAGGCGCACAGGTGGCAGCTATTCCATCAATCTGACTCCAATCTAAGTGACTAGATGCGATCGCTTGCTCTATTTCATAATTCAGCGTTTCTAAATGCTGACGTGAAGCCACCTCTGGCACTACCCCACCATATTGTTGATGAACAGGAATTTGTGAAGCAACAATACTGCTACATACTTCACGATTCTTAATAATTGCCACAGCAGTTTCATCACAACTGGTTTCAATAGCCAAAACGGTTGTCATAGTAGATTAATAGGGAACAGGGAACAGGGAACAGGGAACAGGCAAGAGGCAAGAGGCAAGAGGCAAGAGGCAAGAGGCAAGAGGCAAGAGGCAAAAGGTAAGAGGCAAGAGGCAAGAGGCAAGAGGCAAGAGGCAAAAGGTAAGAGGCAAGAGGCAAGAGGCAAGAGGCAAGAGGCAAGAGGCAAAAGGCAAAAGGCAAGAGAATATATACATTCTCTCATATCTCCCCTGCTCCCTGCTCCCTACTCCCTACTCCCTGCTCCCTACTCCCTGCTCCCTACTCCCTGCCCCCTGCCCCCTGCCCCCTGCCCCCTACTCCCTACTCCCTGCTCCCTGCTCCCTGCCCCCTGCCCCCTGCCCCCTGCCCCCTGCCCTTTTCCCTATCTTTTGATTGAGAAGCTTTAACTTTTATTGACTTCAACTTTACTCAGTCCCCAGCCAAGAGTATGATGACTTCCTAGTTATCTAAAATAAAGACTGTACAAGCCGCTTCGTTTTGTACAAGAAACTTCTCGTTTTGTAATAAAAGGAAACAACTCCATGAGACGATTGTTTGCTTTGCTTTTGGTGATGACTCTTTGGTTCAATTTTGCTCCTGAAGCCAATGCACTAGGCGCAAATCTTGTTCCTTGTAAAGACTCTCCCGCCTTTCAAGAGCTAGCACTAAATGCCCGCAACACCACCCCTGACCCCGAATCAGGTAAAAAGCGGTTTGAACGTTATTCTCAGGCACTCTGTGGACCAGAAGGCTATCCCCACTTGATTGTAGATGGCCGTCTTGATCATGCTGGTGATTTTTTAATCCCTAGTATTCTCTTCCTCTACATTGCTGGTTGGATTGGTTGGGTAGGCCGTGCTTATCTCCAAGCAATCCAAAAAGAATCAAATGCGGAGCAAAAAGAAATCCAAATTGATTTGGGTCTTGCCCTACCTATCATCACCTCCGGTTTTGCTTGGCCAGCAGCAGCAATCAAAGAATTGCTCTCCGGCGAATTAACAGCGAAGGATTCAGAAATTACCGTTTCGCCACGTTAATTCATTTGTTTTCACTTATTCATTCTGGAGACTAAATTCATGGCTGAAAAAGGCGACGAAACCAACTACTTGCTGACATTCATCTCTACTGCCCCCGTTGCGGCTACAATCTGGCTAACAATCACAGCCGGGATTTTGATTGAATTTAACCGCTTCTTCCCCGACCTACTTTTCCACCCCCTATAGGTTGAAAACACGGTTAGGAAAAGCTAAGTAAATTAGCTTTCTCTTCTGGATTGTTTAGCAATAAACAATCTTAAATAATGTATGAAACTCGTAATCTTAACTATAATTTACGGGTTTCATGCCTTAAAAAACTAACAACAGTGATTCAAGGAATCGAACAATAGTTATGGCAATAGCAGCAGGACGTGACCCACAAAAAGGCGACCTAGAAACCCCCATCAATTCCGCCCCTTTGGTGAAGTGGTTTATTAGCAATTTACCAGCTTATCGCCCCGGTCTAAATCCTTTTAGACGTGGTTTAGAAGTTGGTATGGCTCATGGTTATTTGTTATTTGGACCTTTCGATAAGTTAGGTCCCTTACGCAATGCCCCTAATGCTAACTTAGCTGGTTTACTGGGCAGTATTGGCTTGGTTGTAATTTTAACTGCTTGTCTATCTTTATACGCTAACAGCAATCCTGATAAGGCTCTTGCTAGTGTTGCTGTACCCAATCCTCCTGTTGATGCTTTCAACTCTAAGGAAAGCTGGAATAATTTTGCCAGCGCTTTCTTAATTGGTGGTATCGGTGGCGCAGTAGTTGCGTTCTTCTTGACAGGTAATTCTGGATTAATCCAAGGTTTATTGGGTTAATTTGATGACTGGTAATGGGTAATAGTTGCTAATTTGGGCTATTACCCATTTAGGGAAGAGGCAAGAGGCAAGAGGCAAGAGGCAAGAGGGAACAGGCAAGAGGGAGAATTTGTTTACCAATCACCCATTACCCATTACCCATTACCAATCACCCATTACCAGATATTTATTTAAAAATCGCCTTCTGTATTTCCTTTACAGCTTGCTCAAAATCATCATTGATAATTTTTATATCAAATTCGTTAGCAGCGGCAATTTCCTCTTCAGCACGTTGCAAACGAAGAGAAATAGCCTCTTCCGCATCTTGTCCGCGCCCGCGTATCCGCTTTTCTAATTCTGCAAATGAAGGTGGTAAAATAAAGATACTGAGAGCGCTAGGAAAGGTATGACGAATTTGTCTTGCTCCTGCTAACTCAATTTCTAGCACCACCAACTTACCAGCTTGAACGTGATTCAGCACAGCCTCACGGGGCGTACCATAACAGTTACCAGCAAATTCTGCCCATTCTAAAAATTCGCCTTGAGTAACTAACTGTTCAAACTGACTCCGACTAATAAAGTGATAGTTTTTACCATTGATTTCTCCCGGACGGGGAGAACGAGTCGTTGCAGATACTGAATAATGCAATTCTGGATAACGCCGGAGAATTTCATTCATTAATGTACCTTTGCCGACTCCACTCGGACCGGTTAAAACAATTAGTTTGCCCAGAGGCAGACATTCTTTCGTATTTGCACCATTATGGGTAGGTAAGACTTGCATTATCCGTGAAAAGAGTGAATTAATAAATACAAATGATTCCTTAGTCTTGTGTTAGCGACTAAAATAACTAATACCATTTTGAACTTGGGACTTGAGATGGTTAAATACCTGTGGTATAAGCTTTTGCGCCAGTATTTCTCATCCTCACTCTTCAAAATAGCATCAAGACTAAAGAATTTGTAGCACTGGTGGCAGAAATCCAGTCTATTCATATCCTACAGCCGATATGGTACAAATAGAATTGGGTTGATAATTATGCCGACGATTAATTATCTACAACATGATGATCACGAGAAATGACAAACCGATTGGCTACTGTTTCTGGCTGAATCGCGGAGAGAATAACATGACTAGAATCAGTAATAATCACTGCCCTAGTCCGTCTTCCATAGGTAGCATCAACTAATTGACCTCTATCCCTAGCATCGGTAATAATCCGTTTAATGGGAGCAGATTCTGGACTAACGATGGCAACGACTCTGTTGGCAGAGACGATATTACCAAAACCGATATTGATTAATTGAATTTCCATAAAAAAGATTTCAGCTAAACGAAAAATGAAAAGCTCGTAGTAAACTTATTCCCATGTTATCGCTAAAGAATGGTAGTTACAACGATTTAAACCACGTTAGCCAGAGTTTTTTCATAACTAATGCTTTTTTTAGCTGTATTATCCGCTAAATCTCCTAAAAATATTCCCTATGATATATGCAGAATTGTAGGGACAGAACCTATGCACTCCTCATTCAGCAGGTATTTTAAGATAAAAAATCATATCGGAGACAAAATAAGTAATTGGACAAAAATATTTACAGTCATTGCGAGCGAAGGGAAGCAATCACAACCCTTGGAATTGCTTCGTTTCACTTCGTTCCATATGGCTAACGCCACGCTGCGCTAACGCAATGACATTGTGTAATTAATTCTGTCTCACTACTTAACCTGCCCTTAAAAATACTTTAAATATATTTACTTATGCTAAATGTGGGTAAAAACCCTGAAATAACATATTTATAGGGTATTTGTTGAATTTACATTTCGTTACATATATTCATTGTTTAACGCCAACTTATTTATTTTTTTATTTGGAAGTCTTTAATGCTTGCCATTTTTGTTGTAATTGCTGGTAGTTGGGAGTATGTCCACCATAACGCCAACTCACATAAGCATGACAGATTTCATCTATCACCTCAGCTATTTCTGGAGAATGGTGTTGGTATGCAAGCTGGGCATATTCTAGGGGTGTTTGACTAGGATGCTTACCTAAACCCTTGTTGGAGGTCCATTGTAGCATTTGTTGGTACAGTCTTTCCATAGGCGGTAATTTCTTTAACCAACGCAAGTTAAGCCACTTCCGCCATTGTCCCCAACCCAGCCAAGCGAAGAAAGCGGCGATTGTCCCCACGATTAAGCCGGTTAATATTCCTAACCAACCTTTAGTAAATAAACTTAAGAACCAAGCTACCCCTTGGAATAACCAGCTAAATATCGTCCCAAACACAGTATTTAAAATAGCTGTAATTGGTGAAGGTAACCAACCAGCTATCCAATTCCAAAATTGACGCAGCACACTAAAAGTTTGATCTTCTTCGATAGAAGGGGGAATCAAAGGATGTCCAGGAATTGGATCAAAGGTAAACCAGCCATACTTGGGGAAATAAACTTCCGTCATCGCATAGGCATCTGTATTACGGACAACATACATCCCTGTAAACGGATTAAATTCTCCTGGGGCAAATCCCGCCACTAGCCGTGATGGAATACCTACAGAACGTAGCATAATCGTTAATACAGTGGAAAAATGGTCGGGATAACCACCTTTATTTTTGAATAAAAAGCTTTCTACTAAATCATCCTTTTCATCCAAATAAGGCAAGTCCAAGGGATTGGTGGGTAGGGTGTAATTTTGTTTGACATACTGGGCTAAATAAAGAGCTTTTTCGTAAGCCGAATCTAGGCTTTTAGTCCCTGGAGAACGGGAAACCCGTTGTTGATCATAACTAGCCAGTGCTTCTTCGGTTCGTTTTCGGACTTTATCGGCAATTTTTGGTGGGATTTGCAGATAATACTGTTTAATATTAGTTGGGTATTTAGTTGAGGCTTTAACCAATAAAGAGCGATCGCGGTAAGGGACATCTGAAACAACTGTATATGTTAGCCCTTCTGACAACTGCACTGGCGCACGTAAACCATCTTCCTGATCAATGGCTATGGCTGGAGTGGGAAAATACAAGCCTTTGGGATAGGACATCGCTGGAATCAGGTTAGGCAATTCCGACACCAAATTATAAGTTTGCACCACCTCTTTGGTGAGAGTCGTGAATGGTGGAGGATCAATAGAAATGCGGGCAGTCCAAGGTGATTGTCTGAGAGTGGTAACTTGATCATTACGGGAAATATTCCAACCTTTGCCTGTGTAATTGTCAAAGGCTAGAACGCGCCAAAAACCTTCAGCTTGCGATCGCACCCGCATCACCACTTTGGGTTTCATCTCTCCCCGCAGATTTTGGTTCATCTCGCTATTGAAACCGTAATAAAAATTATTATCTAATTTTCCTGGTTCACCAGCCCTTCCTGAGCCTCTACCACTATCATTACCACTACCTTGACCATTACCCTTACCTTCACGGACATAACCGGGATTAATAATACTCCTGCCTGTAAAATTGTCTGGGACTTTTAGCGGCGCACTTACAGGAAAAGACCTCAGTTGATAACCAGGAAACCGAGGCAAAATAGCGAAAATCCCCAGTCCCAAAGCCACAATCACCAAAAAATTTAAAATTAGAACCTTAAAATTGAAATTAGGATTATTCTTTTTGGCAGATTTTTCCGAAGTTGATGGCTTGAACCCTAGACGAGAACGGTAATCCAGCACTAAAGTGGGGAGAGCGATCGCTAAAAACAACAGCAACACAGGCGCAAAAGCCATAGTTTGGCTCAAAGTCGCCGCCACACCCACCAAAATCAACCCAATCACAATCGAATAGCCCAAATCCTTCCGCCGAGGCGTATCGAAGCTATGTAATACTTGCAATTGAATCAATAACTCCGCCAAACTTAGCCGAGTATCATTCCAATTACCAATAAACCGCCCAAAAAAAGCCCCCAAAGCCAACAACATTCCAATCGCAATACAAAACTGGATCGGAATATTAGAATCACGACGACGGTAATAACTCCACCACGTTCCCACCACAGTCAGCGGAACAGTCCACAGACTAAATTGAGTCTCACCAGCAATATCCGTAGCCACAATCCCCAAAATTACCAGTACCATCACTAGCGCTCGCAAAGGAATCGAGTCTTCCACTTCTTTGACTGGCGATTTTCCTCTAGTTGGTTGCCACTGCTTACCTAACGGTAAACGCCAAAACCGATTAATCCTAGACAAATTAAACATTTTCAAATAGGCAAAGCTATGATGTAGACGCTGCGGATACTATACTAGGTAGAAAACTATCATCTCGTTTTCAACTTCCCCCCTATCCTAGCTTCAGACTCCCTGAGAGTACAAGTAATCTCGCTCATAGCTAAGGTAATTAGATACGCCCTTAATATTGAATTGATCTTGTTGATTGCAAAGAGAACTAAGTTTTAAAACCAGGAAATTAAACAAGATTATGATCCATTCGTTGCCATTGCTCCCATCTAACTCCTAGATAGGCAATAAGTAGGTGAACACAATAAAACC
>NZ_VILC01000039.1:19741-22694 GCF_009712065.1 Aphanizomenon sp. UHCC 0183
TCTTGCCCTGCTATAACGATAATTTTCAACGCCAACCTACTTATTACCTTAGATTTTCACCTGAATAGCCAACAACAAAGGCTGTTGATCTAATTCAGGGAACTCCACTGCCAAAGTATAAATTGGCTGATTTCTATCAATTTGTAACTCTATAACTGGTATTTCTGAAGTCTCAGATTTCACAAATTCTTGAGTATCATTACCCTGGAGTTGTAAAATCCCCGGCGTAGGTAATTCACCCTGAACCGTCAACTTGATGAATTTACCTAAATTCCGTAATTCTACTCGAATACTCAAAGTCCCCACCGTAGTGAGCCATTGTTTCTCTACCAGTGGCTGAGTCAATGAAATCGGCAAAGTTAAATTTTCCAACAACTGCTTGGCTGCCATTAAAGACAAAGCCATTTGTTGACGTGGTAATAAATCAAAATAATCACTCTCAACATCAGCCGTAGCTGTCAAAGTATCAGCAGAACGATAAGAGCTTCTCAGGACTAACCCAGCCAAATCATTAATAGCTTGAGCATCTGTAGGGAACATACTTTCTACCACCTGAACTAACTTAGCTCCCAGAGGTAAAGAAGATGCCAATAACACCTGACATTTTTCCAGCAATTGCCAAAAAACTTTTTCAGGCAAAGGAATAGGCAAATTTAGCTTAGATTGGTGGACAGTCCACCCCCAAACAGGAACTAAACCCAGAGATTGTTCTTCTACACAGTCGGGATACTCCATTGATTGTGTTTCCCAAGGGAACAACGGCGGGTTTTTTTCTACTTGGTCTTGTAAACGACGCTTAAGAATAGCTTGAAAACGTTCTTGCACAGTAGGAATTTCTCCCAATTGAAAGGTTTGGGGCTTTTCTTATCAATCTGAGTTCACCAATAATTTGGCTACCATCTTGAAATGAATATCTACCCCGTCAATTTCCTCACATTATAACAAGCTATACCCGTAAGTGTTGAAGTTATGATTTTTCAATACCCAAGCAAGTTGATCATTTTGTGAAGATTCACAAGTCACCATTCATGGGTAGATGCACTAGATCCGGACACTAAAGAATTCCGAATTTCCCAAGCTTGTTCTAAAATCTTAAACCAACGTTTCTGTAATTGTGCCATTGACAAGCCTAATGTCTTAGATATTTGCTCGTCAGGTTTTCCTTGCTGCTTCAAATCTAAGATAGACTTTTGTTTCTCATCTAGCTGTGCCAGATAAGTTTCCCATTGAATTGGAGTTAAACCCAAATTAGTGGGTAAAGAAACTTCCAACCACTCATGAACCAATTCCCAACGATGTAAAAGAGCAAACCGAATTAAATGATATTTAAACCGTTGCTGTAAGTAATCACGCTGCCGAGATGTTAAACCTAAAATTGACTCAATCTCTGGTGCTGATAAATCTTGAAGACGCAAAGCAAAGTAATCAGCACAGTCAGATTGTTCTTTTTCTTCTAAATAATCTATTAATTCAGTAATCACAACCGAGCGCAGGGTATCTTCTTCTGGTTCGGGCTGCATAGCCATAGCCGAGCGCAATTGATGGATAGCTGGTTCTTCCCAAGAACCGTCAAACTCACCACTACCACCCTCTGATGCCTGTTCTATATCTACACTTGTTTCTAAAGGCTGTTGCTTGGAAAAAGTTTGCGCCCGCAAAATAATTAGCTGTTGCTGCCTTCCGGGGAGTGGAATCCGACGTTTACCATATCGTTCGGTAAATGCCATGTATTCTCCCAATTCTAAAAGAGTCTGGGGGCAATAGGTCGGAGCTAATTGGTTTTCCCTTCTAAAAGCATTTAAAGCCTCCAAATAAAAACTCTGGAGAAAATCTTCAATGATAGTCAACCGCCCTTGATAGCTTAATTGCTTGTGAGGGGGATTAATATAACGATAAACAATAGCACTCAGTGTGCTGTGTAATTCTACCCTTCCACGACTTGAACCTAACTGATAGTATCGAATACACTGTTGTAACCGATGTTTAGCTAGGCTCATGGCTGAACTTTCTACAGACCCGGAAGTTTGAATGCGTTTACTTTCATTGCAAATCCGCAGAACTTCGTTAGTAATTCTCACCGACACATCGTGACAATTTTGCTCCGAAGCCTTAGTTGACTGTTGAAGTTCCCTAAATAGGAATTGAAAGATGACCTCCACGCTGATAGAAATTTTCCCCTGATTAGTTGCGATTGCTGTTGAATTCATAGTCCCAGTTCTCAAAAAGACTCTAACATACTTTGGACACGACTTGTTAGACTTTGGATAATAGTTTCATGGTTTTTCTGTACAAGTCAAACGCAAACCAATTTACAGTGAGGATATGTGGCATAAGCAGATTGAACTTGACAAATCCCAATTTAGTGGGATATTTGCTTGCTCATGTTTTAGCCATTATCCAAAAGTCATTTACAAATCATGATGGATTTAGAAGCACAAATTCAATTGCTGATAGACAATGCACCCCAGGATGGCGTGACACCACAGATTATGGTATCAATCGCCCCTGTATTAGTCGCCATTGCCCAAAAGTTAAACCACTACCAATACTTTATTCTCCAAAATTCTGAGCAAGATTGGGTTTTAACTACATTGAGCAATCGCGCAAATCCAGGAATAGAAAAGCAAGTTATTTACGCTTTCCCTACCATACAAGATGTTTCCCTAATCTCAGATGCTGGGCGTGACCCTCACTTGCTGCCAACCCTCATGGATGTTACTCAAATTTTATTCCAATTGGTAGCTCTGAAACCAGTACACAGCATAGTTTTTATAGAAACACCAGGAAATTTGACCAATACTGTAGAAGTGCGGCGTTCTCAACTAGAAAGGCTGATTCAGCAACGATTACAAGAATTTAAAGGCAAAAAAATAATTCCTCCCAATATTGCCTAAGAGACTTCCAAATAAAAAAATATTCCGTCTTTATGAAGGTAGGGGAGGTAGGGGAGGTA
>NZ_VILC01000039.1:22881-39820 GCF_009712065.1 Aphanizomenon sp. UHCC 0183
CTACTCCCCCTACTCCCCCTGCTCCCCCTACTCCCCCTGCTCCCCCTACTCCCCCTACTCCCCCTACTCCCCCTACTCCCCCTGCTCCCCCTACTCCCCCTGCTCCCCCTGCCCCCTATTTTTTTTAGTAGAGCCGACTTAGTACATAGTCGGTCAAATTCATCAGGGCTTCGCGGGATGCTGATGGTTCTAAAATACCAATATGCTCGGTGGCTAATTTGCCATGGTGAGCAGCTAACTCTCTAGCTCTCTGGATACCTCGACTATCATGAATTAGTGCCAATGCCTTTTCTAAATCCCCTTCTTGGGCAAACTCTCGGTTAATCAAGGCTGCCAAGTCAGGTTTTTCTTCCAAGGCAAATAAAGCCGGTGCTGTCAGGTTGCCACTTTTGAGGTCAGAACCCGCTGGTTTACCCAGGGTGTCTGTGGAACTGGTGAAATCAAGAATATCATCTACTATTTGAAAGGAAAGACCTAGATGGCGACCGTAACTGTACAAGTGTTCGGCAGTTTCTAGGGATGTTTCACTAATTAATCCAGCAGCCTTAGAACTGTTGGCAATTAATGAGGCTGTTTTGTAATAACTCTTTTGCAGGTAGGTTTCTGTAGAAAGATCAGCATCAAAACGATTTAACCCTTGTTGGATTTCTCCAGCGGCTAAATCCATAATTACTTCCGAAAGCAGTTTAACAACATCCAAATTATTTAGATTTGCTAAATACCAAGACGATTGTGCAAAGAGAAAATCCCCTGCAAGCACAGCAATACGATTACCAAACAAACTATGTACAGTCGGTACACCGCGACGAACATTTGATTCATCTACTACATCATCATGGACTAGACTGGCTGTATGAATCATTTCTGTAATTTCTGCCAGTCGTCGGTGACGCGGGGTAATATCTTCTTCGAGCATGGTTGCCCGCGATATAAGTAGCACTATTGCAGGTCTGATTCGCTTCCCCCCAGCACCGAATAAATGTTCGGCTGCGGCATAGAGAATGGGGTGGCGATTTCCAACTAGCTGTTTAAGGTTATCTGCTAGTATTTGCAGGTCTGCTTCCACAGGGGTAAACAGGGAGGTGGCTGGGGTCATGGATGGGCGGACTCTGACTTAGGTTACGAAAGTTTACATATTCTTTAATTTTAAGATAACCCAGTGTCAACGCAAAGTTTTCCTTCAGCAAGATGATTTTTAATATCTATTGCGTTATTCACACATTAGATTATGAATGTGTTACAATTAGAGGCTATCTTAAGGTTAAATAGTTCTTGCTAAATTTGTTAATTAATAAATTGCGTAGTAACGAAAACTTTGATGTCAATAAAATAACACACATTGACGGTAACTTCAAGTTGACGGTTAGCAATAAAAAAATTTTGAATTTAGTCCATAAATTAGCTTCAAATTCAGTTTGGCTGTGTTAGGCTAATACTTAGAGATATTAAATTTTTCAGATTATTCACTTCCAAAGTAAAACCATCATTTGGTGATTTTACGTAATAGCGTTGTGAGTCTAAAATAACTCGTCGCCAAAGAGAAAATAGGAATAATTCCTAAATTCTAGGCAATAACCATGCCTTTTGAGTTGAATTGTGCTTTTCCAGTTATGGAACTAACTCAACGTATTCAACGCACGTTGAGTCGTAGCGTACATTTATTTAAATTGGTGTGAGGTCAATAACACAGGCTGGGTAGACTGCTGATAAGCGCGGTTTGAGTTTGCTGTCGAGCAAATTTGCTGCTGTCGGATGTATAGCCTGGGAAAGTTGATATTAAAGAAAATAAATTGATTGACCAGAGAAAATTAGTTTTCGCCTGGAATGTTTTGTATAGCTAACTACATTTATCAAGGGTGTGCTTGATTAATTGAGTTCTGCTGGTTTTGTATGCAATTTTATATTCCCTAGTAATTAAACATGGTGGAACAATGATTTACAGAAATATGCCTATGATGATATTTACTTTAGCTGCTGGTTATTTGTTTAGTGTATATTTGTTATTGGCTTTAGCAAAACGAGCAAGCAAAAGAAATGTTTCTCAAAGCGGATCTGATTCTGGACAGGATAAATATAAGCAGCAACGGGAATTAACTACAAATGTAACTCAAGCTGTCAATAGTCAATGAAAGCAACTTGTAGGGAGCAGTACCGCAAGGCGGAAGTCAAAAGTCAAAAGTCAAAAGTCAAAACGAAGACAGCATAGGCTTTTTGACGATTTAGAATGGTTTGTTTACGCCGTGTTGTAGTAGGGTAAAGAGGAGATAAATATCTTTGCTTGCTTCTGACTAGTAGTTCGTCAAATTTATTTTGACGGGTAATGATCGGGAAAAACTTCTGTTCTTCCCTCCCCTGCCCCCGGTGCCTCTCTTCTCCCCCTGCTTGCCTTCACCCGTCATTTTCTGGTTGACAGACTACTAGTGGTCTGTCAAATTTATTTTGACGGGTAATGATCGGAAAAAACTTTTGTTCTTCCCTCCCCTACCCCCCCTACCTCCCCTACCACCCTACCTCTCTTCTCCCCCTGCTTGCCTTCACCCGTCATTTTCGGGTCGACAGACTACTAGTTTTTGGGCGCAGGCCCTGCGCCCCTACTTCTGGGCTTTAAGAGAGGACGGTATCAGCAAAACATACTTGTTCTACCATTGGAGTATAGCCCAACCATTGTAAGCTAGATTGGGTAAATTGCTGGGAACAACCGCTGACAGCGAAGCGGGTAGGCATTGGTGGATGAGTATTCTTAATCCCTAGTATATCTAATTCTTGAGAGCAAGCGGCGGCGACATGAACTGCTGGGTCAATTAGCTTGACTTGCTGGGGAAGGAGCGATCGCAAGATGGGCGACAAATGGGGATAATGGGTACAACCATAAACTAAAGTATCTATTTCTTTCTGAATCAAAGGTTCTAGATAAGTTTTGGCTATTTCAATGGTATAAGGGTCGTGAATACGATTTTGTTCAATGAGTGGGACAAATTCTGGGCAACTGACTTGCCAGACTTGGACATTAGATTGAATTTCTAAAATAGCTTGACGATAGGCGTTGCTTTGAGCCGTAGCTGGAGTAGCAATGACACCAATCCGTTGTCCTTGTTGGACTGCTGCCTTTGCACCTGGTAGAATCACCCCTAAAATCGGGAAATTAAACTCTTGACGGACTATATCTAATGCCAGAGCCGAACTGGTGTTACAAGCCATAATTGCCATTTTCACCCGTTGCTGCTGCATCCAATGGAGGATTTCTCGGACGAATTGGAGTATTTCTGCTTGGGAACGAATACCATAAGGAAGACGGGCTGTGTCCCCTACATAAATAATTGATTCATTGGGAAGTTGTTGATAAATTTGTCGCAATACGGTTAGTCCACCAACTCCACTGTCAAATACCCCAATCGGAGCGCGTTGAGGTTCTTGGGGGGAAAAAGTATCAAAAATAGAAGATGAATACACAGCAAATATTAATTTGGATTTTGACACTCTCCGGTCTAAAGACGCGGAGATTCTATAGAGAGTTTCAGTCTATATCCCTCAGTTATCCCAGTTTCAGGCAGGGTTCCTTAAATATTTGGGTTCTTGCCCTGATTTCGTTTGCCCTGGCGGGCGAAATCATATCTGACAAGCGTAACTTTCCGAGAGTCCCGCGGTAGCTTTTTATGTCTTTAGTGACAATTTAATTGTATCACGAATATTGAAGGCAATCAATTCGCCCGTGTGCGTTTTCCCCTTCGGACTGAAGACCCGAAGCTCCCAACGCTACCGCGTTCCTCTTGTGGTTAGTAGTCAGTGGTCAGTGGTCAGTAGTCAAGAAAAAACAAAGAACAACTGACAAAGAACAACTGACGATAATTATCTTTGTTTTAAATAATTCAGAATACCACTAGCTATGCCCTCAGCCATACGACTTTGGTATTCTGGTGATCCTAAACGGGGATTATCTTCCCGACCGGTCATGTAGCCTGTTTCTACTAAAATAGCAGGCATAGTATTTTTTCTCAGCACATAAAATCTAGCTTTACGAGTGCCTCGATTCTTGAGGGTACTAATATTTTGGAGAATGGCTTGTCGCACAGTATCAGCTAAAGCATAGCCTCTGTCGTAATAATAAACTTCTAGACCATTGACATCAGGTCTATTATCTACAGCATTAGCATGAATACTGACAAATAAAGCTGCATTAACACGCTTGGCTATATCCACCCTTCCTTGCAGTTCCACAAAAAAGTCAGCATCTCGCGTGAGGACAACTTGGATACCATTTTGTTCTAAAATTGTTGCCAGTTTGGTACTAATGGGTAGAACAACATCCTTTTCTAGCAAACCACTTAGCCCAGGAGCGCCAGAATCTTTACCCCCATGTCCAGGATCAATAACTACTAAAACTTTGCCATTAGGAACTGGTAGACGGGGCTGAGGTCTTGTTTGCGGGGGTGGTGTACTAGAACCTGGAGGATCTTGTGATCCAGGAAATCCAGGTGGTATGATTGGAGGACGTTGAGCGCGGAGATTAGTTTGTAATTGTAGTGCCAATAGTTGGAATGTAACTTGACTTAGTGCGCCAAAGCTAACGCCAGATGCAGGTTGAACAAGAACAATTACAGTATTATCAGATTGGGGTTGGAGACGGACTTTAAGAATCGGGCTATTGTTAGTAAAATCCGGACCTTGGACCTGATTAGCTAATTTAGCATTGGCAATGGTAATGCGAAATAGACCTGAGCTTCTATCCCAGCCGGTGGTGGCAGATATGGCTTGGTCTGCTCTAATTAATAATTGTGTGCCATTGCCACCGAGTTCTACAGATTGAATAATTGCGGGGGAATCACTCAGTGATGGTGCGGATGATTGGTTATTTTCAGGTAATTTAGCTAAACGATCTGGGATGACGACAAAACCACTGTCACCACTAGCTAATGCTTGCCAATTGGGACTGGCACTATCTAACTGTAAGGTCATGCGAACAGCAGATGGACTGCTGGACAGTTGGCTAAATTGAACACGACGGACTCCATAGTGATTAATCACTAGATTCCGTTGTCCCATATTTGGTGATAAGGCTGCGCCAATGATATCAATATTAACAGAGCGATTATCTTGACTGCGATTGATTTGCAGTTGAGGATTGCCACCACTGGTACTAATAAAAAACCCATCTCTTGTAACTCGCAATTTATCAATTTGCACTACCCCTGGGATGGTTTCTCGATTAGATGGAGTAATTCGGTTGGTAGTGACTACGTTGTAAATACTTCTGGGGTCTAGTGTTGGTTCAGGTGATTTATCAGATGTTGGGGGTAATGATGGTTCTCCAGTTTGTCCAGAAGCAACTTCCGGTTGTGGTAATTCTACTATCCAACGTTTGCCACTGATGGGAACAAATTTAACTTGCTTGGGGTTGAATGTGTAACCAGGGGCTAGTTCGATTACTAAGCGTGTTGTTTGGTCATCAAATTGACCGACGCGAATAGTGCGGATTTTGCTGCTAATTTGTTGGGTTACGGACGGACGACCAAGTTCTGTTCCTGGTAAGTCAATTACTAAGCGTGTGGGGTTAAAAATGAGTTGGGCTTGGGGTTGGACAGGGCTAGATGTGTTAATTTCTAAGTGGTTTTGATTAGTATCAAACCGCCAAGATTCTAATTTCGCTGCAAAAGCGGGCGAAGATAGGATGAAGACCGTTCCAAAAGTGCTAGGTATTAACCAATGTAGTTTCACAATCCTTTCTCCTGATTCCTATTGATGGGATTTGTCAATATCTCGACTTATGGGGTAATCTTCAGACCATCACCGCTGCAAATTTAACTTTGTGCAAGTAAAAGATTTTGGTGTTGGTAGTAAGACACGGCTAATGGCGTAGGATTGTAGCATACAATCGGTTTAGTATTACCATTTGGTCAACAAGTTCATTTTTCTAGTATTGGTAATGAATCAGATAACAGGTGATAAAAATTACTATTTATCTTGATTTTAAATACTGAAGTATGCCTTGAGCGATCGCATCGGCCATTTGATTTTGATAAGCTGAAGTTCTCAGTTTGGCAGCATCGTCTCTACCAGTTAAGAAACCAGTTTCTACTAAAATTGAGGGCATAGAAGTTTTGCGAAGAACATAAAATCTAGCTTTCCGCACTTTCCTGTCTCTGACATTAAGACTTTGCAGAATTTTACTGTGGACAATTTGAGCGAGTGTTAAACCACTATCGTAATGATAAGTCTCTAAGCCACTCACTTCTGGACGACTCTCACCGGCTGAATTAGCGTGGATACTGACAAATACATCAGCATTAGCCTGTTGTGCCATTGTCACTCTTCCTGGTAGAGTTACAAAATAGTCAGAGTCTCGCGTCATAATTACTTGGATACCGTTTCGTTCCAAAACTTCTGCAATCCTTTTCCCAATTGGTAAAATAACATTTTTTTCCTGGACTCCACCGATACCAATTGCCCCTGAGTCTTTACCACCATGTCCGGGGTCAATTATAACTACTATTTTGCCTTTACGAAGGTCGCGCCTTTGGGTAATTCGTGGTTGTCTGGGTTTGAGGTCAGGTAGTTGTTGTCTGGGTGGTAATAAAGGGGGCAAATTCATGGGTGGTCTAATCTGACGATATCGTTGCAGTTTTAGAACCAGAAGTTTATCTCCCACTTGATTGGGTACACCTAGTGTAATACCTGATGCAGGTTGAATCAAGATAACTACAGTATTTGGCGGTTGTGGTTGCAGACGGAGCTTGATAATAGGACTATTAGCATCAAAAGTAGGGCCTTTGACTTCGTTGGCTAATTTGGCATTGGGAATGGTGATACGGAACAAACCAGAACTTTTATCCCAACCTGTAGTAGCGGATATAACTTGGTCGGCTTTAATTAATAATTGTGTGCCATTGTCAGCAAGTTCTATAGATTCAATTGTCGAAATTGAGCCGTTATTGTTTCTGGTAGGGGGAAAATTCTCATTTTTAGGTGCATTTATCATTCCCCTGGAGGGAAGGATGATTAAACCGCTGCTACTGGAGGTTACTTGCCAGTCAGGACTATTTACATCTACTTTTAACGTCATACGGACAGATGTTGGTGTTGTTTGCAATTGGGTAAATCCAATATTGTCCACACCGTGTTTATTAACTGCCAAATTTCCTTGTGTTAAATTGGGTGATAAAGTTGCACTAAGAATGTCAATAAATACTGTGTTTTTATCACGGCTTCTCATGATTTTAGTTTGAGGATTACCGCCATTAGTGCGGATAAAAAAGCCATCACCAGTAATTTGCAAATTTTCGAGTTGAATTGTACCTTTATTATTGCTGGCAGTTCTAGTAATTGGTGAAAATTCAGGTTTCGTCTGGGAGTCTATGCCGACTAGATTGTAATTATTATTAGTATTGTTATTAGCTGTTGAGTTGGCATCAAGTTCTAATTTTGGTAATTTCACTGTCCAGCGATTAGCACTTTTACCGACAAATTTTACTTGTTGAGGATCTAGAGTATAACCAGGATTTATTTCTAAAACTATTCTTGTTGTTTGTTCATCAAATTGACCAATGCGAATTTCCCGAATTCCTCCGCCTATTTGTTGAGTTAATTGGGAACGACCAAGTTTAACACCTGGTAAATCAATTACTAAGCGAGTGGGATTAAAAACTAATTGTGCTTGTGGTTTGACAGCACCATTTGTATTAATTTCTAATAGATTTTGATGACGATCAAATCGCCAAGATTCTAATTTTGCGGCTAAAGTTGGCGATGATAGCATCAGTACAGTACCAAAGGTAGTAGGTATTAACCATTGTATTTTCACGGTTTTTTCTCCTTAGCTGAATTAATAATTAATAATGAATATAGACACATACAAAAAACACCCACCACTGTCAATTAATGACATAGTTTGGCGGGTTATCCTCTATAATTACTACAAAAATCTTCAATCTGTAAAAACTGGTCTGAAAAAAAATAGGAATACAAAACATTATCAAGGCTAATAGAATGGGAAACAAGGAAAGTTTTATAAAACAAAAAGAAAACCAAAAGTAAATTTAATTAAAGGTAGAAATAATAACCATTTTAAAATTAGAGTGTTTCAAGATTACAGAAGACGGAGATTGGGTGAGAGAAGTTTCTTCCAACCTCCTTATATAGTGAATATGGAAACCACAGCAGAGAAAATTTTCAACTATTTTCTGTGGGATTTACAGCAGAATTTGAGGTGAAATTCAAATTACTAATCATCTTTTGTGGTGATGAGAGATGGTGGTATTTCTACTGCTAATGTTTTGCCAGAATTGCTGTCTAAATTTGTGGCGGCGTTTGATTCTGGAAATACAAATCTCAACAGGGGAGGAGCGATGAATGTGGTAATAATAACCATCATAATAATTGCTGCTCCTAATGGTTTTGAGAGGACACCACTAGCTGCACCGACACCAGCAAATACTAAGCCGACTTCACCTCTGGGAATCATCCCCACACCAATAGCCAAGCGGTTAATCCCCGGTTGACCAAATACTGTTAAGCCTGTCACTACTTTACCGATGATGGCGACTGTAATCAGGAAAGTTGCCATGATTAAGGCTTCTTGATTGGTGGGAATGGCTGGATTTAAGACTCCTAAATCAGTTTTTGCACCGACTGTGACGAAGAAGACGGGAACTAACATATCAGCAATGGGGATAACTTGCTTTTGGAGTTCTTTGCGTTTGTCGGTTTCTTCGAGAACTAACCCGGCGGCAAAAGCCCCAAGAATGGCTTCTAAATGGATGACAGAGGCGAAGTAAGCCATGATTATGGCAAAAATGAAGGCGGGGATGACTAATTCGCCTCTGGTTTTGAGTTGATCGGCGATCGCTACAAATGATTTATTAAAGACATTACCAAAAACTATTGCCCCAATTAAAAAAGCGCTCGCACTAATAATCAAATAAACGACGTTACCGACATCAACTACACCATCTTTGGCTAAACTGGCAACTACCGCCAGGACGATAATTCCCAAGACATCATCAATAACGGCTGCACCAAGAATAATTTGCCCTTCTTTGGAGTTCAACCGTCCTAATTCGGAAAGCACTTTGGACGTAATTCCAATACTAGTTGCTGTCAAAGCTGCACCGGCGAAAATTGCGGGAATAGCGGTGATACCAAATATGGTCATTAATCCCACTGTACCCGCCGCAAAGGGGACTATTACCCCAACTGTAGCCACTACGAAGGCTTGAACACCAACAGCCATGAGGTCTTTGAGGTTGGATTCTAAGCCAATTTCAAACAGAAGGATAATTACACCCAATTCTGATAAAACCGAAACCACCTCGGATTGCGCTGCAAACACCTGGGGTGTGGCTTCTGGGGTTAACCCAGCGGTGAGTTGCAAGAAGGTCATGATTAAGGAATTAGAAGCGTCTGTACCACCTTCTGGGAATACTAACAGATGAAGTACGGAGACACCGATAATTACACCCCCGACAAGTTCACCTAAAACTGCGGGTAAACCGACTTTGTTGGCTAATTCTCCCCCAACTTTGCTGGCAAAGTAAATTACGACTAAGCTTAATAGCACAGCGGCTAATATCATAGAACTGTCTGCGGTTTCTGTGGCTGTGGCTAATATGGGAACGGTTGCACTGATAAGCTGCATTGGTTATGTGAATAACAATTTCTTTATTTTTACCCTTTTTCTGGCAGAAATTTATAATTAACTAATGTAGGGGTTTTTCTTTTAGATGGTCTTAAGTTTAGAATTTAGAGGGTACTAGTACCGCAAGGCGGAAGTCAAAAGTCAAAAGTCAAAAGTCAAAATGAAGACAGTATAGGCTTTTGGAGGATTTAGAATGGTTGGTTTATTTACGCCGTTTTGTACTAGCGAAGAAGATCAGCTAAAACAGAAATAAATGATTCATATACAGCGAAAAATCTAATATGGAAGAACTCTTAGAAATTAGACAACTCCTAGAACAAGGAAAAATCAATGAAGCTTTACTATTAGTGGATGAATTAGAAGAAATGAGCCTCAGTGATAAAATCAATAAAATTGATAGTTATGGCGTAATTCTACTGATTCATCTAATCAAACAAAAAGCCGAAAAACGTTCTACCCGTTCTTGGGAACTTTCCATAGAAAATGCAGTGCGGGAAATCAATAAAATTAACAAGCGCCGCAAATCTGGTGGTGTTTACTTGAATCAAAGAGAATTAATGGAAATTCTCCAACAAGGATATCAAGTAGCACTAAAAAGAGCGGCGCTAGAAGCTTATGAGGGACGTTATGAAACAGAAGAATTAGCAGCTATGGTCAATGAACAAGAAGTTTTATCTCAGTCGCTGGAATTAATTCAAAAGTAGTCAAGATTCGCAGATCCGTTCTATAAAACTTACCCAAAATTACCAAAGTCTAGACACATCTGGACAGCGATAATCTTAGTGTTTATTTCCTGCTTCATCGCGGTCTTAGAATGACTTCCAATCTTGTTTGCCCGCTCCACAGGCAATCTCGGTAGAACTTACCGTTTCTGACCGTAGTTCCTAAAAAGAACCCCGACTTCTCAAAGAAGTCGGGGATCTAGATATATATGTGCCTATGTTGTGACTTCTTCCTTCACTTCCTGTTGTAATGCTGAAAACAATCTATTTAGTGCATTTACGTAAGCTTGAGCCGATGCTACAATAATATCTGTGTTGGCTGCATGACCAGAAAATACACGGGATTCATGGCGGAGGCGAATTGTTACTTCTCCTAAAGCGTCAATTCCTCCGGTGACAGATTGTACGGAAAACTCAATCAATTCATTCGGTACATTCACTACCCGATTGATGGCTTTGTACACCGCATCTACAGGACCAGTACCAATGGCTGCATCAGTTAATTCTTCTCCGTCGGGAGTGCGGAGTGTTACTGTAGCGGTGGGTTGAGTATTACTACCGCAGGAAACCTGTACCAACTCCACCCGGAATAACTCTGGTGCTTGTTGGATTTCGTCATTAACAATCGCTTCCAAATCCCAATCAGAGATCTCTTTCTTTTTGTCTGCTACTTCTTTGAATTTGACGAAGGCTTTATTCAGTTCTGTTTCTGATGGTTCAAAGCCCAATTCTTTCAAGCGGGTACGAAAGGCATTTCTGCCAGAATGTTTACCCAATACTATTTGGTTGTCTGATAAACCAATTAATTGAGCATCCATAATCTCATAAGTGAGTTTGTTTTTCAATACCCCATCTTGATGAATTCCAGATTCATGGGCAAAAGCGTTTGCACCGACAATGGCTTTATTTGGTTGCACCAACATTCCCGTTAAATTGGAAACCAAACGGGAGGTTTTATAGATTTGTTTGGTGTCAATATTGGTGAGTGATGCTTCGGAATTTTCAGCCCGTCCCAAAAAGGGATTAAAATATTGTCTGCGGACGTGCAAAGCCATTACCAACTCTTCTAAAGCTGCATTGCCGGCTCTTTCACCAATGCCATTGATGGTACATTCTAGTTGACGAGCGCCATTTTTGACAGCTTCTAAAAAGTTAGCAACAGCTAAACCTAAATCATTGTGTCCGTGAACGGAAATAATGGCTTTGTCAATGTTGGGGACATTTTCAGTAATGCCTTTAATGATTGCCCCAAATTCGCTGGGGGTGGTGTATCCTACGGTATCAGGAATATTAACAGTTGTTGCTCCAGCAGCGATCGCTCTTTCCAAAACTTCATACAAAAATTCTGGATCAGAGCGTCCCGCATCTTCAGGAGAGAATTCGATATCATCGGTGAAGCTTTTGGCATAGGCTACCATTTCTTCAGCGATCGCCACCACTTCTGGTCTAGTCTTCTTTAACTTATATTGCAGGTGGATATCAGAAGTAGCAATAAAAGTGTGAATTCTCCCTTTAGCAGCAGGTTTGATAGCCTCCGCAGCCGCTTTGATATCATCATGTCTGGCTCTAGCCAAACTACAAATTACCGGACCATTTTCTGTCCCCACAGTTTGGGCAATTTTGCTCACTGCTTCAAAATCCCCAGGACTAGCAAAAGCAAAGCCAGCCTCAATAATATCTACTCCTAAGCGTGCTAGTTGTTTAGCAATAACTAGCTTTTCGTCTATGTTGAGAGTTGCTCCAGGACACTGTTCTCCATCACGCAATGTGGTGTCAAAGATGATAATTCTATCGGTTTGCTTGCTCATTAGCTTAACCTCTGTTAGTTTTGAGAATGGGCTGAATAAAAGAACATTAGGGAATTAGAATTAATCAAATGTGGTTTGATTTGTCAGTCCTAGAGAATTTATAATCATCGCCGACTTCTAATTCCTAAATTCTTGCTTGATAAAATAACTGGAACTGTGAAATCAGAGTTTTTAACTTTGAGATTTGTGAATAAATACTAAGCTAAGCTAAGTTAAGTTAACCGTCAGTTTTTTCTATTCTATCTCTAATATCATTCAAGTCTATATATCTATCAGTAGCATTACGTAATTCTCTAGCAATCATGCCTTCAGTTGATACTACTATAATATGAGTATTCTTGGAGCGCAATAATTCGATAGCCCTTTCAAAATCACCATCTCCGCTAAATAATACAACTCTGTCATATTGATCTACCGTATTAAACATATCAACGACAATTTCAATATCTAAATTCGCTTTTTGAGAGTAACGACCTGAAGCATCATCATAATACTCTTTGAGAATTTTCGTGCGGACTGTATATCCCAAGCTGATAAGGGCATCTCGAAAACCTCGTTGGTCTTGAGGGTCTTTTAACCCAGTGTACCAGAAGGCATTGATTAATGTAGTGTCTGACTGTTCGTATTTGAAATATTCTAAAACGCGCCGGGGGTCAAAAAACCAACCATTTTTTTGTTGAGCATAGAACATATTGTTTCCGTCTACAAAAATAGACAGACGATTCATTGGAGAACCCATAAAAATTTACACCTAATAATAGATAAGAATGTTAGAGGGAAGAATAGATTATAGCAATTATCAACTGGTAATTTCGCTAATATCTTTGAGGTACATAATTATGTATAGCCATTATCTTACCTCTTTTAAAGCCAAAATTTGGACAAAATATCCAAGTAGAGAACTGAATTATTTAACTGGTTTCACCTCTGAGAGTTGTAAATATGTTATCTGATCAAAATTTAGCAATAAAATTGACCTAGTAACAGGATTCTGAACTAGATAATATCCAATTTTACTCCTAAAGAGGTACAGTATAGGATTTTGGGTAGTTAAATCTTCATCAATAGATTCTTCCCTCAACTGTAGGAATAATTTAAGAGAATTATCAATACTTCAAGAGAAGACCATTGAGGATACGCCTCTAGGATACGCCTCTAGGATACCCTAAATAAGTAATTGGACAAAAATATTTACAGTCATTGCGAGGGAAGGGAAGCAATCACAACCCTTGGAATTGCTTCATTTCACTTCGTTCCATATGGCTAACGCAACGCAACGCTTACGCAATGACATTATGTAATTAATTCTAACCAAGAATCCCCGTGTCTTTAGACCGGGGAGTGTCAAGACAACCAATCTGCTCTGTTATGACAGAGGTAGGTTAGGTTGCATATTCATCATTTAGTCACATTCGGAGTTTCTAAATATTGTTTGTCTGACTGAGGATAAACAGTTACCCAGTCTAAGTACCTAATTGACGGAAATAACTCTACTTTAGCGATTGATGCTGGAAGTTTCTTTAGATCTAAGGATTTAATTTTCCCTATGGCTAAACCAGCCGGGAACTTCTGACTATAAGTAGAGGTAGATACTAAGTCTCCTATTTTAACATTAGGGACTTTTTCATAGAACTCTAACACACCTTCAGTGGAAGCATCACCTTGTAAAACTCCTTTAGCTGATGTGCGGCTGATAGTTACGCCTATTTGACTTTTTAAATCACTTATTAACAATACACTGCTAGTATTAGTTGTCACACTATCTACTAAACCTACCAATCCACCATCGGCTTTGACAATAGAACCTTCTTCAATGCCTGATGCAGTCCCCCGATTCAAAATCACCTGTTGCCACCAATGATCTGCACTGCGTCCTATCACCCGTGCTATAGTTGGTTTCTGAGGCAAGGTTTGTTTCTCTACATAGCCCAGTAAATTTTTTAATTTCTGATTTTGGCTTTCTAAATCAACGATGCGAGTTTGTAATTCTAAAAATCTTGCATCTTTAATATTTTGTTCAGGAATTGCTCCTGACTGTAGCATTTGTAATGGTCCGGTGATTCCTTGGTAAATCTCCCGTAACAATGCTCCTTTTGTCTCTCTGAGTGTCCAGGAACTACCTACAACTAAGGCTAATAATCCTATTTGTAATCCTTTGTATTCCCACCAGCGTTTTAAAGTAAACATAATAACCTATATGTATTTTATAAATTATTTAGGAGTTGTAGGGACATGGTTTTGTAACTTTTTAGTGATGCCTATAGCGATCGCCATCCGCAAATCTGGAAATCAACTCCTGTGTACTTGTGTTGAAAATAATGGGTTCTATAGTTACATCAGACGGCGTAGTTAGGAGGTACAAAATCTCAATTAAGACTTATGCACAAAGCCAGTTTTAATCCTGACTTATGACTCCTGCTGTATGAATAAATACAGAACCCATATATTCCTAACTTACTATACCCAAGATGGCTTAATTATTTGATTTTTCGGGAGGGGTAAAGCAAGAGCTTAATGGTGTCAACTTAACGTAAAATCCATAGCCCGCCGGGGAATGATAGACGCTATCATTTTAGGGTGGGTCTGTCGATGAAACCAGAGCTTTTATCGAACAGAATTCAGGAGTCAGGAGTCAGGAGTCAGAATTCAGAATGAATTCTGTGCGAGTGGCGGATGAATAACTGGGTTTAAGACCCCACCAAATCTACGATTTGGTGGTCTTTAATCAGTTGCAGGTTTGAATCCTCGACTGATTGATTCTGACTCCTGGCTACTGACTCCTTCTTCAATACCAATTACCAATTACCTATTACTTACCTATTACCAATTACCAGCCTCAACAAAATAACTAGCAACTTAAGTCACTACATATTGCGAGAACGCCCGCTAAAGACTCTCTCCAATTGCTTGAAGTTTTCTAATACGCGACCAGTTCCCAGCACTACACAGCTTAAAGGGTCGGCGGCTATATGGGTAACAAGACCTGTCTCATGACTAATCAATGTATCCAGACCTTTGAGCAATGCACCACCCCCTGCCAACATGATACCACGATCAATAATGTCTGCTGCCAGTTCTGGCGGTGTCCGTTCTAGTGTTCGCCTAACTGCTTCGATAATTACCGCTAGAGGCTCTACCATACTTTCCCGGATTTCTGGTCCTTTGATGGTTACAGTTCTGGGTAAACCAGACAGTAAATGTAAGCCTCGAACTTCCATTACACTATCACTATCGTCTGCGGTCGGATAAGCAGAACCTATTTTAATTTTAATATCTTCTGCCGTGCGTTCACCAATTACCAGATTATGAACCTTCTTCATATACTGGGCAATGGCTTCAGTTAACTCATCTCCAGCAATGCGGACTGATTCACTGATTACTGTTCCTTGAAGACTTAATACCGCTACTTCTGTTGTCCCCCCACCGATGTCAATAATCATGTTACCAGTAGGTTCTGCAACTGGTAGTCCTGCACCAATTGCTGCTGCAACTGGCTCATCAATCAAATATACTTCTCTAGCGCCGGCTTGGGTGGCTGCATCCATGACAGCCCGTCTTTCTACTCCAGTGACACCACTGGGGATACCAATGACAATGCGGGGCAACATCAGGGATCTCCCTTCATTTACCCGCTGAATAAAGCTTTTTAACATCAACTCAGCCGTATCAAAGTCAGCGATCACACCGTCGCGCAGGGGACGCAGGGCAACGACGTTCCCCGGTGTGCGTCCGAGCATTTTTTTAGCCTCTTCCCCCACTGCCAGTGCCACTTTCAGATTTTGATCAATGGCAACGACGGAAGGTTCTTGCAGGACAATCCCTTTACCAGATACATAAACTAGGGTATTGGCTGTACCGAGGTCGATACCCATATCCCAGGATGGACGAAAATTTAAATTGAAAAGACCCACGCTTCTCTATGCCCCCTATTTACACTACTTCTGACTACAAACATAAGAGTTAATATAGCGGTTCTCGACTGGGTGAGATACAAGAACCCCGAACCACTCCCCGCAAGTGAGCAGGGGCTATTATATATCTCATTCAGGTGCATACCGCTATAATGATAGATGCCATGATATTCGGTTCACTGACTCCAGTAAACTAGACTATTTTTTTATCTAGCTTTTGTCAATCTTGAGTTTGGTGTCATGAATCTTAACTTCTATCTTCTCAAGGTTACTCGGTATAACCGTATAATTTTTTTTAGATATAAGGTATTTCTTGAATTTTTATTGGGGTTAACTGTGGCGATTCTAACATATTTTTAATCATTTCACAATTAGTTATTATAGAATCCGGAGTAATAGAATACAAAAATACTAGGAAATAAAAACCATGAGCATTAATGTTGTCACTCTTGTTGGTCGTGTCGGTGGTGATCCAGATATGAAATATTTTGAGTCAGGTACAGTTAAATGTAGATTGACTCTAGCTGTAAATAGAAGATCACGCAACAATGATAAACCAGATTGGTTTAATCTAGAACTCTGGGGAAAAACTGCGGAAGTTGCGGGTAATTACGTTCGTAAAGGTGGTTTGATTGGGGTTAAAGGTTCTTTGCGATTTGATACTTGGAGCGATCGCCAAAGTGGAGTTGCGCGTTCTAGTCCAGTTATTAATGTTGAACAACTAGAATTATTAGGTTCTAAGCGTGATGGTGAAGGTGGGATGTCTGATATGTCCCCAGATAATTTCTAATTTAATTAAACGGGCGGTTAGAAACCGCGTCTACACAAGCAAAACCCAGATGGTGCGTGGGTTTCAAATCCTTGATTTTT